>CAZAKU010000111.1:0-6677 GCA_964485765.1 uncultured Lentisphaerales bacterium | reverse complement strand
CGCTCTCAACGGAGCGCTCTTCCTTGCTCCCCTCCGCACCACCCCACCCCTCCCTCTCCTCAATGATCGCCCCCGCAATAAGCTCATCAACTCCCGGCAGAGTCATCAATACGCGCATCGAGGCCGCGTTCACATTAACCTTGCCATCGCCATAGGTGGTAAGCATGTCTGCTATACCGCTTATTATTAAGGGTTCCTCTTCATCCATATCTTCGAGAATTAGCGGACCGCCGTATAGTACAGCCTTAGTGAAGCCCTTCACAAGCAGAAGTTCACCTACCGAGTCCAGCGGTCCGTTTTTGGAGGCGTAAGGCTCCTCGAGTTCCGCATAATAATCCTCGGTTTCGCCGCCCTCCATACGCGGAGTACCGTCGACATCCACCCAGTCAAAAAAAGAGTCTATCAGTACAGGCCAGTACTCCTCAGGGATACCGCCAACATCCAGTAAGCGCTCCCAGTCGTCCATAAGCAGTTTGTTTACATTCAGCAGAGCAGGTTCAGGCACAATATCCAAAATAATTTCCCCGGCACCCAGCTCTTCACGCAATCCCTGCACAGGAGAGCCCTTACTTAGCGCCTCGGCCGGATCATACCAGTGGTCATCCTCTTTATCCGCCTCCGAATCAGCGCTGCCTATATCCTTACGCTTATTAAGCAGCATCTCGGCAATCTCCATGCCGGAATGTGCCAAAGCCTCTGCCCGTATGCGGGAACGTGCTACACCTGTAATCTTGAGCTCAAGTGTTGCCTGTACATGAAGAGATGCCACAATCAGGCTCAGAATCAAAACAACCGTCAACACCATTATCAGCGCTGAACCGCTCCGGGAAGCGAGAAGATCAAATTTGCATGCCGCAGAGTTCTTTGTGTCGATTTGCCGAATGTAACGCATTTTAGGGGCAACAAATATGTGCAGAAGTTTCATCAGAAGCGCACTCCCGGGTTGCTGCCGGGCGACTTGGTGGGTCTTCCGCCACCGGAACCCGATGGGGGACGCTTATCACCCCTGTTTCCTCCTGATGCGCCACCTCTCCCTCCTGCAGCGCCACGCCTCCCTCTTCCTGTCGTAACGGGAGCAGTTGGCGAGATCGCCATAAAGGAGAGGGCCGACATAGGCATATCCACAATACGCTTAACTTCAATCGGGTCGTCATCCTTGTTAGGAGAAGCCAGATAGAGCGAAAATTCAACCTGCGGAGGGATACGGTTGGTGTCCTCCCACTCATCCCCGACAAACCACTCTATCTCATCATCCGGGCTCATCGGGTCGCGCACCCTGAAATCGAGACCTACTACCTGTGGCGCAATGATAATCGGGATAACATCCTCTGCGGGGTCAAATTCATCATCCTGGCCAAAAAGGCGCCAGGCTCGTATAACAAACCCTCCCGGCTCCTCTTCATCGCCCTCAGTAACCGTAACCGATATTCTGTGCGGGGTCTCAGCCAACCCCGAGTTAGCTCCAACCAGCGAGGTGCCCAGCTTGCACCAGCTGATCGTATCCTGTGCATCATACCCCTCTCCGCCATCACTCAGCATCAGTCCGTACTGTCCATCGCTGCGCCCCTCCCTGCCGAAGTCATCGGGATAGTAAGCACTGCGCAGCCCCATCACCAGCTGGTCAGCTATGAAGTCGGCATGATGCAGCCCGTCACCGGCATCAATCGAAGTGCGCCAGGCCTCCATTGCAACCGAAAACGCACCGTAAACACCGGTCATCACCAGTGCGGCTATCGTTACGGATAACAATACCTCAAGCAGCGTGAACCCCGAAGGTTCCCGCAGCGTCTGGCATCTGTATTTATACTCTTCAGGCACTGCGTTTACAGCTCCTTGTAGATATAACGTACAATCTCTTCTACCTCATCCTCGGCGTCGCCCCATTTGACATATGTGCGGACAACATAGAGACCATCCTCATCTTCATCTTCTTCAACGTCGCGGGAGAAGGTGAACCCGTCAACCAACTGGCTATCCGGATCCACGACCAAATCTTCAAGCGGCTCAGGTGCATCATACAGGGGATACTCCATCTCCCCCATCCCCAGCACCCACGGAACCTTCTGCAGCTCATAGGCAAGCGAATAGACCCTCATGCTGACCGATATGCACATCATAAGCGCAACCAGACTGGTGCCCAGTATCACCGTTGCCAGCATTACCTCAATCAGCGTCATGCCACTGCAGTCATCCTTTTTCACCACCCCTCCTCCGTAACCTTGACGGATCCGAGGGCATCCACTTCGATTATCATACGCATGGCGTCGAGGGACGCATCTTCATCATCCACGCCTCCGCCTACCAGAGTAATGCGGTACGGGACACAGGTTCCGTTACTGCTGTAACGCACACGGGCCTCGCCATCAGCAATCTCATGCTCCTCAAGACCTGTGTAAACAACCGATTCAACGCGAACGCGGTCGAACTCATGCTCAGCCGCTATTGCCTCAAGAGACTCTTCGGCGATTTTTACGGCCGTATTAGTGGAGAGCCCGGAGAGACGATCTGCAAGACCATCGGAGTAGGCATCTGCCGCACCCCTGTCATCTTCTTCATCTTCCGAGGAGCCATCAAGAGCTCTGGCATCGACAATACGCGCCACCTCAACGTTCAAAACGCCCGCTTTGAGGTCTATGATCAGGTCGATATCAACCTGATACAGCACCGCCATTGTGCGGGAATAACGCGTCATGATAACCGTGCTTCGTGAGGCCGCCGAGAGGCGGGCGCCCTCCGTCATACCTGCCATCATCGGGAAGGATGCCGCCGCGACAATCCCCAATACCGCCAGTGTCAACAGCAGTTCAAGCAAAGAGAAACCGCCCCTTGACGAGAGGTTGCGCCCGGGAGAGTGCGAATTATAAGCACCCCCGGCAACTATTAGATGTTTCAGCATTCTCCGGATAATAATCAATTAATGATATCATCTTCACCGCCCATCTGCCCGTCAGGGCCTGATGAACGAATTTCATACTCATACTTTGATATTTTCTTATACTGGAAAGGATTGCCCCAGGCGTCATTGATGTTGTCCTTTTTCAGAAGCGCAGGCTTGTCACCTATCTTCTTGGTGAGGTCATCCATTGAACCGGGCAGACCCGTGCCTGTACGAACCTTGTACACCTCAACCGCCGACCCGATAGCCTTTATGCTGGCTCGTGTCTGCTCAATCTTGGCCTGTTCGCCCACACCACCGAGGTTCACAACAACAACGGTTGTCAGGATACCTATGATTGAGATAACCAGTAACAACTCAACCAATGAAAAACCCTGTTTGTTACAAATTGTTCTTTCAGCCGAATATTTCATCATCACTCCTTCTGCCGATTATTACGGCACAGTTAAAAAACAAATCTTATTAATCACGATTCTTCGGGGCTAAGCCCCACTCATTGCACTTGTCATGCTGAACACGGCACTTATAACGCTATAGGCCACAAAGCCAACCATACCAGCCACCACGATAATCAGCAAAGGTTCCAGCGCAGTCGTGAAGATCTTTATATTCTTGTCTAACTCTCTCTCGTACCGCCTTCCGACATGACCAAGAGCACCGGCCATATCACCCGTCTGCTCCCCTACCGCCAGCATATCTATCATTATCGAAGGGAAGACACCTCCGTCCGCCAAAGGCCCCGATATTGAGGTCCCATCGGTTACTCGGTTGCGCACGTTTACAAGTTCTTTTGAAATCACAGCATTCCCAACCGTCTGCTCCGTAATCTTAAGTGCCTGCAGCACCGGTACTCCATTCTGCATCAGCGTCTGCAGTGTGCGGGCAAAGTTTGAATAAATTCCGCAGGCCACGACCCCTTTAACAATCGGGAAATTCAGCCTCAGGCCATCCCACCAGAATCGACCTTTACCGGCCTTGATGTACTTCTTAAATGCTATTATCGCAAATATGATGCCAATTAAGAGAAACACCCCATATTTAACCATCCATTCACTGCAGTTCATCAGAATCTTGGTCGAAGTTGGCAGCGACTCTCCCATACTGGTGAAGAAGGACTCGAACTTCGGCAGAACATACAGCATGGTGAAAACCAGAACGCCGGCCCCCATAACCATCACAATAAGCGGGTATACCAGAGCAGCCACAACCCTTTCGTGCAGATCCATGCTCCTCTCATAATGCTCTACCAGACGGCACAAAACATCATCAACAGCTCCGCTGGCCTCCCCCGCACGTACCATATTCACGTACAGGTTGCCGAAAGTATCGGGGTATTTTGAAAGTGCATCACTCAGACTTCGCCCCTGCACAATCTCGTCGCGCAGATCTGAGATTATCTGCTCCCGGATTCCCTGATCCTCGCGCGAAGACAAACAGTTCAGCGCATTACCAAGGGTCATTCCGGATGAAAGAAGATCGCTCAACTCTGTAGTAAAACTGAGGACCTGACGGGTGGTAAGTTTTTTTCGGTTTGAAAGAACAAGTTTCATCCCGCCCGAGCTGCTGCGCGACTTCTTGTCCTCCCCCTGCGTCAGGGTGACCGGCACCAATCCCTGCCGCGACAGCATTGAAATTGCTGCATGCCGGTCCGGTGCTTCAATCGTTCCGCTCTTTTTAGAACCATCACGAGAACGGGCTTTATAATTAAATGACGGCATTCTTCACACCCCCGCTGCGGTGATTAAACTGAACCCGGGAAGTTATCATCGCTGAAATCCTCACGCATTCTCCTCGGTTACACGCAGCACCTCTGAAATGGTTGTGGAGCCGGATCGTACCTTGTCCCAGCCATCATCACGCAGGGTTTTCATACCCTCATCTACAGCCTTCTGCTTCACCTCATGCGAACTTCGCCGCCCTATCACCAGCGATTCTATAGCATCAGTAACTTCCAGCAACTCGAATATTCCGCCACGACCACGGAAACCGGTCTGGCTGCATGCTTCGCACCCCTCTGCCGCGTATAAAGTGCCCTCACCCAGAGAGAATCCGCCCTGACCGGCCTGAGCCATCAGAGCAATATCAGGGTCACTCGTCATCTTACACTGAGCACAAAGTCGCCGCACCAGGCGCTGTGCCACCACACCGGCTACAGCCGAAGCAACCAGAAAAGGCTCAACGCCCATGTCGATCAGACGGGCAAAGGCGCCCGAAGCATCATTCGTATGCAGGGTGCTAAAGACCAGATGTCCTGTCAGGGAAGCATTAATCGCAATCTCGGCGGTCTCCAGGTCCCGGATCTCTCCCACCATTATAACATCGGGATCCTGTCGCAGGAATGAACGCAGAATTCGCCCGAAAGTCAGCCCTATATCGGAGCGGACAAGCACCTGGTTGATTCCGGGCATCTCGTACTCTATCGGCTCTTCGGCCGTGAGTATCCGTTTATCCATAGTGTTTATTTCATTAAGATATGCATAAAGCGAGGTACTCTTTCCCGATCCGGTAGGGCCGGTGACCAGCACAATCCCATTCGGCCGGCGAATGATACGGCGAATAGTCTCATCATCACGACGTCCCATGCCGAGATCTCTTAAGTCCACAAAGTTATCGGTCTTCTGCAGGAGACGCAGACTGATGCTCTCGCCATAAACCGTAGGCATAGTCGATACACGAATATCGATATCCTTCCCCTGAACACGAATTCCGATACGCCCATCCATCGGCATTCGCTTTTCAGCGATATCGAGATTCGCCATCACCTTTATACGCGAAATAATCGCCGCCTGGAGACGGTTCAACTGCCCCGGAACATCGACTTTATGCAGCAATCCATCGATCCGGTAACGTATGCGAAGCTCATCCTCCATTGGCTCAACATGGATATCTGTCGCGTCCTGATTGTCCGCCTCCGATATAACCTGATTCACAAAGCGAACGATCGAGGCCTCCTGCCCCACGTCACCAAGGTCAAATTTAGTCGAATCCGCATCATCCGAAACATCGAAACGACCATCCTCAATCATAGCCGCAACTGTGTCCGCACCAACACCATAGAACTTTCTGGCAGCCTTCTTGATGTCACCCAATGGACTTAGGGCCAGGGTAACCGGACACTGGGTAAGCATCGTCAAAGCATCGCTCAATCCGGCATCAAAAGGTTCGCTTGCCGCCACCATAAGGTGTCCGTCATCGAATGATACGGGCACCACCTGATACAGAAAAACAGCTCTTGCCGGCAGGGCCGCTATTGCCTCCGGAGGGGGCGTCTCACGCGAAAGAGATATATACGGAATACCGAGCAGCTCGGACATTCCACTAAGAAACTCATCCTCCTTCACCAACCCCAGACGGACAACCGATTCGGTCACCCCGCGGTCAGCCGAAGTATCTGCCGCTACCAACTGTTGCAACTGAGCCTCCGACAAAATTCCGGAGCGCTCAAGCAATCGATAAACACTGGATTCCTGCTCTATAATCATCCCGATGATCCTACCCTTTATTCCCGTTCTGTCAAGCTCACACCCCTCTCTTAGAGAGCGGATACTGCCCTGAATATTCACAAAATATGCCCTCATACACCGCGCAGGAGAGATCATACAGCTTCATGCGTAAACAATCAAAGCGGATTACGCACGCAATTCACAGCAAAAAGTGTTCCATGACTAATAGTTGGGAAGTGTGAGTGACTCAAAAAAGAAGCAAATTCCCATCAGAAGGACTTGCTCTTATGCTACAATAGGGGTGAGAGGAAACAAAGATCTGAAGGTGTACTATGTTT
>CAZAKU010000110.1:0-4115 GCA_964485765.1 uncultured Lentisphaerales bacterium | reverse complement strand
AGGAATTGCGCTAATCTCCTTATCCTCCTTATCCAGCTCCCAAATCATGGAGGGACTCGCCAGTAGGGTGTTCCCATCAGCGGTACGGACAACCGACTTGATATTCTTCCCGAAGGTCACCTCTTTAAGCATCTTGCCGGTTTTAACGGCGTATTCACGATACCCGGTGGATGTATTCACCAGCACCGTATCGGTACCGACCAACTGAATGTCGCGATTGTTGCCGATCGTAATGGTCCAATCATTGGCGGGTTCAAATTCATCGACATACAGCAGTTGCTTTCCCGATTCATCGGTGGCCAGAAACTGATGCTTAATCTCCCCAGCTACCAGACTCATTGCACTCAGAAAAAGTACGCTTAATACCAACAACCTGCTCAACAACCTTGAATTCATCATTTCGCTCCCTAATTTGCCAGGCGGAGTTCCCGACCATTTACACCTACACCAAAAAACGGAGAGACCTTACCACAGAGAAACCCCGTTTACAGCACCTTTAATCAATATCCTCAGGTGCCGCTACCGGATGTAAAACACTACCATCCCATAAGCCATCAACAGACACATTCATTTGTCCGACGGCATGGCAGTATACGGTGTGCTCTTTGAATATCCAAATCCAACAAGGAATACCCAATATCCAAGGTAAGATGTCCGGTGTAAACTGAACTCTTAGTATCCTAAATTCATAGATTGACAAGGCACTAGTCTTTTGGAATTCACAAAGAGGTCACAGAGGACACAGAGGCAATATGGGGGGAGGGAGACGTATTGCTGTATTATTTCAGTTACGTAAGGCAGAGCTGCGGCAGATGCCTTGATCATAAGCCTGTGAATTGAGTGTGTAACTGCAAATTAATAATCGCCAAAAATCCAACTAACTTTCTTCTTTACTAAACTTCAATGTTACGAGTTTAGTTGGTAGTGCTGATCTGCATTACCTCATTCTCTGTGCTCTCTGTGTACTCTCAGTGAAAATCTTTTTGATAGACCAAGCGGAAAGTGTGGGCAAACAAGAATTACCGCCAAGCCACATGACGCTGGTATCCCTTCGGGATGCAATTCTTTTTTTTCATTCTTGGCTGAACAATCATTATTCACTATACTACCGTCCATTGGTGAATTTAACACTTTGCCTACCGTTTTACTTTAACTTGTGCGAACTGATACCACGTCACAAACAGGAGCGGAAGAGATGAACACACGAAAGCTATGCACCGCAGCTACAGCAGTCTGCCTGCTTTTCATAATCACCCCCGGATGCACAACAACGAAGAAGGAACCGGCAAGCAAACCCGTGGAGCGGCCGGAAACCGCACAGGAGGTACTGGAGCCGATGCAAGCCATGGGCGCAGCTCTCTCCTCCGCTAAATCTTTCAGCTTCAGTGTCCAGGGATACATGGATGAAGCGCTCGAAAGCGGGCAGCTCGTACAGATTTACCGTGGCAGCAAGATCTCAGTAAGACGCCCCGACCGTCTTCACCTCGAGATTGATGGAAACGATGCCAACTGGAATATTTGGTACGATGGCAGCAACCTAACCATACTTGATAATGCATTGAACGAGGCAGCGACAACAAAGGCCCCTGCCACCTTAGATGAGTTCCTCAACAATGCCATAAATGAACATGGATTTACGGTCCCTATGAGCGACCTGATTTACAAAAAACCTGGGAAGACGCTACTCGCAAATGTTCAGTCATCAAGTTATTTCGGTCTACATACCGTTGGGGAGCATAAGTGCCACCATCTGGGATTCCGCCAGGAGATGATTGATTGGCAGATATGGATCGACAGCGGCGAGTTGCCTGTACCCCGCAAGCTTGTAATCACCTACAAGAATGAACCCGGCCTGCCGCAATATGTAAGCATAATGGATGACTGGGATCTATCTGCAACTCTACCGGAAAAAAGCTTCAGTGCTGAGCTCCCACAGGATGTAAAAAAAATGTCGATGAAAGAGTTCCTCGGGCTGGATGAAGAGGAGACGGACAATGAATAAAACATACAAAGCTGTAAGCAGCAGCATTCTGATTGCTATTGTAACTGTCCTTTTTTGCCAATCCGCTCATGGTCGCGGTCGAGGCGGCGGAGGCGGCGGAGGGTCGCGTTCAAGCAGCCGCGCAAGCGCGGCACGCAGTGGAAGAGGAACCGTGAGTCACTCGAACCTCAGCAGCAGTACGGCTTACAGAAACTCACAGCAATACTCCTCAATGTCGGGGACACGGCCCAGCAGTACAACAACGAGAAGTACATACACAAGGCCATCCACCCCGACACAGAGGCCTACAAACGTTGTCACACCTACTAGAACGGCAACCCCTGTGAATAACAACAGGAACGTCGTACCCAAGTCACCAAGCTCGAGCAACGCCAACACAGCCCGAAGGCTTGCCGCCGGAACAGCGGTTGGCGTAACAGGGGCAACCGCGGCTAAAAACCGTATAGAGAATAAGCCCTCAGGATACGGTTCAGTATCCCAGAGTAACCCAACCAGGCAGCAGATAATAACAGACCCTGCAGCCAGGAGAAGTGCATCTCAGCGTCTAGCCAATGACCCTCGTGCACGCCAGAACACAATCAACCAGCTCCAAACCGATCCGGCGGCACGGGCTGCGGCACGGGCTGCGACAACAGGAGTAAGCTCGACTCGAGCTCAGGCGCATACAAGCCTTAACGCCAGCGGAGTGGCGACAAAAACAACCCTTCCAGCCCACACCAGACCGGTAAGGATAAACCATCATAACCGTCACCACAGGTATCGCTATCACAGGCCGTATCGAACATATTACTGGACCGGACGGTGGTGGTATCGACCATACTACTATGGCGGATATGTGTACTACGAAGAGATACCAGCTCCCGTGGGAGGTGAGATCGACGAATTACCTGAAGATGAATTTGAAATCGTAGTCATAGACGGTAAAGAGTACTACAAATACAACGGGGCATTCTATGTCAAAAGCGATAGCGGTTTCGAAGTAGTTGACCCATACGCTGACCCGGAATTAGCCGAAAACGAGGATGTACAGCCCCTCGATATTGAAAATTCACAGGCGCTCAAGGTCCTGGACAAAATGAGCAAATACACTGAGTCTATCAAGGGTCTATACCTTAGCACGGAAGAAACGCACGACAACATATCCGAGACGGGTGAAAGGTACCAGCTCAACAACACGCGCCGCATATTCGCGACAAAGCCAAACATGATCAGGACCCTTACAAATGGCGACGGCATCAACCAGCAGTTCTGGTACAACAAGAACAAGGTGACAATCTACAGTGAAGCACTTAAATCATACTCAACCGTAGATGCACCTGACACATTACCTGAAATGGTAAGTGCAATGTCGTCGAAGTACGGGCTCTCGTTCCCTCTCGCAGACATTATGTTATCGGACATATACTATGCCCTCTCATCCGGGGTGCTCTCAGCAGAGTATGTCGGACAGCACCGTGTCGCCAACGCCACCTGCGACCATCTGGCCTTTTCGCAGGACAGCATCGATTGGCAGCTATGGGTGGAAGCGTCGACAACGCCTATCCTGCGTAAAATACAGATCTCATATAAGCTGGAGCCGGGCATCCCCATATACACAATGGAAGTGGTAAGCTGGGCCGCAATCTCGGAGAAGTCGGGTGCGTACGACTTCGTACCTCCTAAAGACGCTGTCGAGATTGAAATGAAGCCACTCTAGCCCGCATATTATCCCGCCATCATATCTGACGTCAGCACTTTCACTTCACCCGGATCGAAGGTCAGCTCGATGCTCTCTAAACTGGAAGCAATGCTTTGCGACTGGCGCAAAGAGATGAACTGGCTGCCGAACAGCATTCTACTGGGCGAACGAAGCCCCGCAACCGAAGCCCAAAAAAAACCGGAGCAAGCCACCCCATAGAACACGATCCGCTACCCAGCAGCCTCCCAACACTTGGTCGGCTACACTTAGTCGACCCTTCAGTGTCGGGGCCCTCCCATCCGCGTAATCTGCGGGCCTCAGCGGTAAAGTACTCCTCTGGGCTCCTCTTCTCTGTGCGCTCTGTGAACTCTTTGTGAGTCATCCCTTCCCCTTCTCCCTTCTCCGATCCCATGCTCATTCCAATCGTACCCATCA
>CAZAKU010000109.1:0-4975 GCA_964485765.1 uncultured Lentisphaerales bacterium | reverse complement strand
GAGCATCGCCCCCGACTCAGCGACTGACCTCCCGGCCGTGAAATTGAATCCGGCTTTTGAAGCAACCGCCGATTTCCGCAACGGGGCCTCTCTGCAAGGGGTAACACTGTGTTCATCGCCGGAAGAGGAGCCTGAGCAATCTATATCCTGTTCAGCAGGAGACACCCTCCACATGAACACATTCTGGACACTCAGTAAGCCTGTAGATGAAAACAGCCTGGCCATGTTCGTTCACCTGCGACATGAAGGAAAGACATCCTTCCAGGCAGATCATACATGGCTTGAAAACATCAACACCGCGGCTGTTCCGCATCCGGAGCGAATCCTTATAGATTCATGTACAATAGAGATCCCCCCCGTCGCCCCCCCCGGCAAGTACACTATCCACATAGGTCTTGTCAACCGAGCCACGGCAAAACGGCTACAACTCGACGTACTGCTGAAACCTCTCGCATCAATCACTCTCCCGACTGAATTCATAATAATACCTGAACATAAAGAGACCCCATAAATGAAGCCAATTGTTAGAATAGCCGAAACAAAAACTCCCGATGGAGAATCCATTTACCTGCGACAACATGACAAGGACTACGCCATTGCCGTCGACGGAAGAGAGCTGATGAGCAGTCGCCAGCATGAGTCGGAACTAGAATTGGCAAGACTCGGATGCACCCGCATGGCTCAACACCGTAATCCGGTTGTCCTAATAGGTGGCCTCGGAATGGGTTATACCCTGCGCGAGACCCTCGACCTGCTGCAACCCGGAGCGAAAGTGATTGTTGCTGAACTCATCCCGGATATTGTGAAATGGAATCGTAACATATTCGGTGAGCTCACCGATCATCCACTACGTGACAAAAGAGTATCTGTCCATATCGGAGACGTTGCTGCACTGATAAAGAACTCACCGGACACATTCGATGCCATACTGCTGGATGTGGACAACGGCCCGGATGCTATCGTGATGGCAAAGAATGATTCGCTGTATACCACTGCCGGAATCAACAACTGCATGAACGCACTGCACCACAAGGGAGTACTCTCTATATGGTCCAATATGCGTGAAACTGCATTTGAACGCCTGATTGAGCGCATGCGGTTGCACATTCACTTCTTCAAGGTTCCTGCATACAAAGGAGGCAAGGCACTCTCCCGCTGTATATGGACAATCTCACGGGAACTGAAATCACTGCCTGTATTCACACCTTCACCAAAAAACAAGCGGCGCAATAAAGAAACGAAGGCGGAGTAAGGCATAATCAGAGAGTAAGTGTTATTCCTTACTCTCTGCTGCCCGGCACGGTTGAGAGGCGCATTGCATGGCAAGAAAGAGAAAACCGCCAGATCGTAACAGCACTCTGTCAGGGTTTGTTGCACGGTTCGTTAGTGCCATAACGGAAGCATCGCCGGATTCACCGAAGCTGGCGTTGCCAACGATGCCGGGGTGTTCATTATCGCTCAGCTGTATCGCGCTTGCGTCCGCCGCTCACCCCGTAACCCTGTGCGTGGTTAACTCGCCGCATGAGCTGGAATCGCTTTTCTCCGACCTGCGGGCCTTCACTCCGGCCTCTAACATGCAGTTGATGCTCTTCCCTGTAGATGCGTCAACAAAAGGAGAAGCCAGAGACCCGGATGAGATCGGCACACGAATGCTTGTCCTGCGGCAGCTCGCGCAACCAACCGGGAAAGGGCCTCTGATAATTGTCACCTGCATACAGGCGTTACAACAGAGGTCACCCGCACCGAAAGCACTGATGGCTCAATCGCGCCAACTTGCTGTTGGCGGGGAAGCAGACCCTTCAGAGGTAATGCAGTGGCTTGACACGGCGGGTTACCAGGTATCCCCCGAAGTGCAGGACAAGATGCAGGCAGCATTGCGAGGAGGAATTCTTGATGTATGGCCCCCCTCATCCTCCTACCCGCTGCGTATCGAGCTGTTCGGCTCTGATATAGAATCAATCCGCAAATTCGACCCCGGAACACAGCGCTCAATTGAAAAGTGCGAATCGTGCTGGATAGACCCGCTCTTAACAGATGCAATTGAAACGATTTCGCTGATCGAGGCATTACCAGGCAATTCAGCCATACTCTGGGCAGAGCATGATGAAATGATGCAGGTTGCCGAAGAGAATATGCAACAGTCATCTTCCGGAACAGCTACGGATTCGTGGAAATCTCTCAGTGATTGCGCAAAAAAGGCAAAAGGTCTACGACAGTGGTTCACCGGCGACCCGCCACCACCCAAAACCCCTGTCATCCCCTGCAGTCTGGTTGCGCTGAACAGTGTGGCAGCGATATCCCGCGAGGACAATCAACCCGACATCGCATCCGCAGAGCGACATCGCCTCCTCACCCAGCTTTCGCAACAGGCCGAAACCGAAAAGTACACCGCCATCTTCCTTGATACCGACGGGGCGCTGGATCATACCCGCAAGGAGCTGCCCGACGACTCCAGCCTTCCCCTCATACAGGCCCGTCTCAGCCTCGGATTTTCATGGCCTGAGGCAGGTCTGACTATCGCAACTCAGGCCGATCTTTTCGGACGCCGTAAGATAACCCACAGGCGCCCTGCAGGGTCAGCAGCCAGGGCCTCAAGTGACATCGGAGCACGATTGCAGGATCTGGAAGGGCTTGAGCCGGGATCACTGATTGTGCATGTGGATCACGGAATAGGACGCTATCTGGGCCTTACAGAGATCACCTTCAATGAGGAACGACGGGAGGTAATAAGCATTGAGTACGCAGATGATGCAAAACTGCATGTTCCTGTCTCTCACACTCACCTCCTGAGTCGCTATGTCGGTGTTGGCGACCACACCACCCGCCTTCACCAGCTTGGAGGTAAGCGATGGAACAAGGAGCGCATAAACGCCGAGCGGGCCGTGGAGGATCTCGCAGCATCCCTGCTGGAAACGCAGGCACAAAGGGCAACCCACAAGGGTATTGCGTCTTCACCCGACACGACCTGGGATCACGAATTCGAGGCTGCTTTCCCTTACGAAGAGACTCCCGATCAACATACCGTGATAGATGAAATTCGTGTCGACATGCAATCCAACCGCCCCATGGATCGGCTGATCTGCGGTGACGCGGGTTACGGCAAAACGGAGCTGGCCATGCGCGCCGCGTTTAAAACGGTAATGCAGGAACGTCAGGTCGCGCTTCTGGTACCCACGACCGTCCTTGCGCAACAGCATTTCGATACTTTCCGCGAAAGAATGTCGCCCTACCCCATAAACATAGCCATGCTGAGCAGATTCTGCTCAGCTTCCGAACGTGCCGATACAATAGACTCTCTGCAGAAGGGCACAACCGACATCGTGATCGGCACACATGCACTTATACAGCCCAAAATCTCTTTCAAGAAACTGGGATTGGTCATAATTGATGAAGAGCAGCGCTTCGGCGTCAAGCATAAGGAGCAGTTCAAGAAGGTCAGGAGTCTTGTAGATGTTCTCACAATGACAGCCACCCCTATCCCCCGAACTCTATACATGTCGTTAACCGGTGCCCGCGATCTGAGCCTGCTGCAGACCCCGCCGCGGCAACGGGTCCCCATAGACACACGTGTGGTGCGCGACAGCGATGAAACGATCCGTAATGCTATCCTTCACGAACTGCACCGCAACGGACAGATCTACTTCCTTTACAATCGTGTCATGACGATCGACGCCATGTACGAACGTTTACAGCGTATTGTTCCCGAAGCCCGAATTGCAGTCGGCCACGGACAGATGCCGGCCAAGCAGCTTGCAAACATAATGCATGAGTTTTCTGCAGGCAAACACGACGTACTGTTATGCACGACTATCATAGAAAGCGGGGTGGATATTCCCAGGGCTAACACTATTCTTATTCACCGCGCCGACCGCTTCGGCATTGCCGACCTGTACCAGTTGCGTGGCCGCGTGGGACGATCCAACCGCAAGGCTTTTGCCTACCTGATGCTCCCTTCTCACGGAAATGTCGACAGCCATGCCCGAAAGCGCATCAGTGCCATACGTACCCATTCAGGTCTGGGCGCAGGTTTTCGCCTGGCCATGCGCGACCTCGAAATCCGGGGAGCCGGCAACATGCTTGGCTCCGCCCAGAGCGGACACATTGCCGCGATGGGATTCAGTCTTTACTGTCAGCTGCTTAAGCGTACCGTCGCGAGATTAAAGGGAGAGCCTCTGCCTAATCTTGTTGATGTTGAACTGCGCCTCGACTTCATTGATTTATCAATCCACAGCGAAGACAGCCTGAGCGGAGCATGCCTCCCCCTCAGCTACATAGAAGATGATCGACAGCGCCTGGGCGTCTACCGTCGCATAGCCGAAGCCGTTGATGAAAATGAAATAAAAGACGTACGCAACGACATGCGGGACCGATTCGGGTCGATGCCGCCGCAGACTGAGCGTCTGATACGTCTGAATGAGATACGGATTCACGCCGCGGCCCGAAATATCACACGCATCGAATGCCGCAACAAACAGCTGCGCTTTTACCGTGACAACAAGTTAATGAACATCAACGGGCAGAACGCATCTGCATCAACACCTGACCAGACACTCAAGAATCTCAAGAATTTCATATGCCGTATCCCCACTTCGGACTGATCAGCAGCTGTATCCGAAAGATAAAACCGGCACTGAATCCCCTGCAAAAAAACACTTTCATTTCTCCCCCTGCTATTGCATTGCACATAGATTCAGGCTATAGTGGCTGGCCTTTTGTCCCTTTTTGGGACGGCAAATTGGTAGTTAAAGAAACCGCACAGGTCAGGCAGGAGCAAGCAATGGCAGACGAACTTCAGCATTTGCTGGATCGCATACAGAGCGATGGAGTCGAAAAGGCTCAAACAGAGAGCGATTTAATCATCGAGCAGGCCAGAGCAAAGGCATCTGAGATTATCGATGAAGCCGAAAAGCAGGCTAAATCCTCGCTTGAAGAGGCGGAAGAGGGCGCACAGGCCTTCACAAGACGTGCCGAACAG
>CAZAKU010000108.1:0-2729 GCA_964485765.1 uncultured Lentisphaerales bacterium | reverse complement strand
TGCCAGTTCATATCATCATGTAGGGGACATGGCTGTATTGGGATGACAGCATGGATCGAATATTGTTCAAAATCATCCCCGGAAAAGAGAATAATCATGATTAAGGCAAAAATTATCGGCGCCGGAGGTTACGGAGGCGTCGGTATCACCGAACTGCTTACCAGCCACCCGGAAGCAGAGATCTGCGCAATGGTCGATGTAGAAAACGTCGGTAGCAAAATCAGCGACATTTACCCGCATCTGGAAGGTTTTTGTGACATAACGGTTGTTGCCCCCGACAGCGATACGGCTCAGGCCGCATCGGATGTTACATTCATGGCCACCCCCGACGGCGTCGGCATGAAGCTGGCCCGCGCTGAACTCGACAAAGGTGCAAAGGTTATCGACTACAGTGGTGACTTCCGCTTCAACAACACAGAGGATTACGCGGAATACGCCCGCAGAATCGGGATCAACCCGCAGCACGCCGACCCCGAGCTGCTGACGGAATCGGTTTATGGTGTGCCGGAACTGCATCGCGGCGATATAAATACCGAGCGACGCATAGTCGGTAATCCCGGCTGTTTTGCTGTCAGCTGCCTGATAGGGCTCTCCCCGGCTGTATCAAATGCAATAGTCGCCCCCGGCAGCATTATATGTGACTGCAAAACGGGTGTCTCAGGTGCAGGAAAGAAGCCGCATGCTGTTTTTCACTACCCGGCCCGCTATGAGCACATGAACGCCTACAAGCTCTCTGGACATCAGCATGTATGCGAAGTCGAGCGTGAACTCGGAATCCAAGCCGGTGTCGAAATGCCCGTAACATTCACAACCCAGGTCGTACCAACCTGCCGTGGAATCATGTCAACCCTTTACGGAAACCTTACAAACCCGATGGGAGAGGAGGAGCTGATCAGTATATACCGCGAATTTTACGCTGACAGCCGCTTCGTACGAATATACCCCAGTACAGCGGCCATCGGTTCACCTCATGTTCGCGAAACCAACTACGTCAACCTGGTGATAAGCGTGGATGAGCGTAATCAACGCCTGCGGGTGGTCTCCTATATCGACAACCTTGTAAAGGGACAGGCCGGATCAGCCATGCAGAACATGAATCTCCTCTTCGGACTCGAGGAACACGTAGGACTGGATCGCCCCGGACGCTATCCATGATCCCGCATCACTTCAAACAATAGACTGAACAATTACCAAAACCCTTAAAAAAGGAAGAAATAAAATGGAAGAAACAGCCAAAGTAAAAACCATAATCGCTAACGACATCAGTATTGTAGGTACAGTCAAATGCGAAAGTGACATTCAATTCGACGGTAACCTTGAGGGCGACCTAAACTGCAGCGGACGCGCCACTATTGGGAAATCCGCCGTGGTCAAGGGTAACACCTCTGTCGACAGCATCTCAGTAATGGGCCAGATCGACGGCAACATCACAGCCAAAGACCGCATAGAGCTCAAATCAACTGCACGAGTCAAGGGCGACATAAAAGCCAAACGTCTTACAGTTGAAGATGGCGTAACATTCATCGGACGCAGTGAGGTAAACCCCGCTGGCGTATCTATGGATAACCCCCAGGCACGCAAAACCGCAGAGCCTCTGGCTGGCAACCAGCCGCAGAACCAGCCGCAGAACCACCCGCAAAACCGCAAGTAATTCTGCTCGGAGGCCCATTTGGCTCAGGGCAAGACCAACCTTATTGACGGATTCGCATCCGTTCAGGCAGTTCGCCGTGCTCAAACCAAGCACGGCGGAGCAAGGAAGGATTCTGCCCAGACGCCGAAACCTGCGGATAAAACGCCACCAAAGCAATCTCCTGCTGCGCTGCCCGTAAAGCGTGTCGGCCATACAGCTATGCCGACCCGCAGGTCGATTATCTGTTATGAATGTGGCTACGGCCATACCGTTGCAGGTGCGCTTCATAACTCTTTCTGTCCCAAATGCCGAAAAAAACTGGAAACCGGCGATAAGGTAATTGAGGGTAACTGGGATAGCGATGTAAAGACTATCGGGAATGTTTCGATACTCCCCGGCAGCATAGTAAAGACTGCTTCAGTATATGGAAATAACATCAGTATTGCGGGCGATGTACGTCAGGCAGAGCTGCATGCAACAAGCGGAATTGAAATTCTGAGTGGGGCAAAGCTTGACGTAACACACCTTAAAACCGTTAAATTACATATTCCGGCAGAAAACTGTATTAAACTGTCGCAACAACTTACATGCAGAAAGCTTGAGATTGATGGTGAACTTCATGCTGATATAATGGCTGAAGAGATAGTAAAGATCACGGCAGGAGGGTTGCTCAAGGGCAAAGTTTCGTGTCCCTCTCTAATAGTTGAGAGTGGCGCAGGGCTAGTGGCCGATGTTGAGCTCCGACCTAAACAAGGTGAAAGGCAATAGTTATGGCAGCAAAACGCAAGAACACAAAGACAAAGCGCACACGTCCCGGCCTCGGACGCGGACTTGGTGCGCTTATCCAGGACCCCAAGGCAGCGAAACAGACTCCTGCCGAAGGGGCCACAAAAAAAAGCGCTCCTGCAACTGCACGCGGAAGTAAGCCTGCAAAAGCTAAACCCTCCCCTGCTGAAACTGAAAGCATTGGTGGAATAATTCAGGCACCTACATCTGCAATTCATAAAAGCCCATGGCAGCCCAGGCGGGTATTCGACGAGGATGCTCTTAAAGAACTTACTGACTCCATTCGCAACCGGGGAGTGATTCAACCACTACT
>CAZAKU010000107.1:0-4451 GCA_964485765.1 uncultured Lentisphaerales bacterium | reverse complement strand
GCCTGTCGCGAGCATGGAGTAAAGTATTTAACGCTTTATGCATTCAGTGTTGAGAACTGGAAGCGCCCCAAGGCTGAAATACGTGCACTGATGAAGCTTTTGCGCATCTTTCTAAAGCGCAATGAATATGAGCTGCACGATAACAGGGTACGGTTGCGCGTTATTGGTCATCGTGCCGATCTGCCTGACGATGTACAGCGTGAGCTGCTTCGGGTTGAAGAATCTACCGGACATTATACCGAGGGGCAGCTGCTGCTGGCGCTGAGCTATGGCGGTCGTACGGAGATTGCCGATGCTATGCAGAAGATTGCGGTTATGGTGCGGGATGGGGAGATGGATATCGCGGATATTACCCCCGAGGCAATAAGCGCCAATCTTTACGCGCCGGATGTTCCGGATCCTGATCTTCTGATCCGTACCAGCGGGGAGATGCGATTAAGCAATTTTTTGCTGTGGCAGATTTCGTATGCAGAGATTTATGTGACGCCAGTGTTGTGGCCTGACTTCAGGGAAGAGGCTTTTGCCGAGGCCTTGGCTGTGTATTCTTCGCGTGAGCGACGTTATGGCGGGTTAACAGAAACAAACAGGGTTTAGACTAATGCTTAAACAGCGCATAGTGAGTGGAGTCTTGTTGGGATCGGGGGTGTTTGCTATTGCATTCGGTGCTCCGCCGTGGGTGGTCTTACTTTTCGTACTGGCCTTTGTTGTTATTGGCCAGTCAGAGGTATACGGTTTGCTGCGCTGCGGCGGATTTCCTGTATACAACAGGCTGGGGGTTCTGCTTGGTGTCTTAATGGTGATTGGGACCTATCTCACTGCGGGCAATCCGGCCGTCGCGCTTAAGACTGAAACAACAATTGGCGTTTTGGCGGTGCTGGCGGTGTTTGTGCGCTCATTATGGGACAGGGCCGAAGATAAGCCTGTGGAGGCGGTAGCCGGCACAATTCTGGGCCTTATATATATCCCATTTCTCTTTCTGTTCATGATGCGTCTGGCATTCAGCTGGGGGCCGTCATGCTCTGTCACGCGTGTCGGGACTGAGGGCGTACGTTTATGTCTGTACCTTCTTATAGTTGTTAAGTTCAGTGATATCGGTGCGTATTTCACCGGGATGAACTTCGGTAAGCATAAGATGTTTCCTAGGGTGTCGCCCAAGAAGAGCTGGGAGGGCGCTGTCGGTGGTTTGTTGACCTCTCTGGCCGCAAGCCTGATCTTCTGGTGGATTGTTGACTGCGGTAATTTCGGCGGAATGGTAACAATGCGCTGGTGGGATGCTGTGATTCTTGGAGTTCTGCTCCCTGTCGTCGGGATGGTGGGAGACTTGTGTGAATCTCAGATTAAGCGCGCCTGCAATGCCAAGGATTCCGGGTCTATTGTTCCCGGTATGGGCGGCATTCTGGATGTGATCGACAGCCTTCTCTTCGGTGTCCCTGTTTTATATTGTTATGTAGTGTGGTTCCTGGTGGTATGAAGCAGCTAGCAATACTAGGTAGTACGGGTTCGATAGGAGAGAATGCTTTGCGCGTTGTCTCCGCTCTTCCGGGGCAATTCTCTGTTTCCGGACTTGCCGCGCAACGGAATTGGCGCAGGCTTCTTGAGCAGGCCGTTGAGTATAACGTTTCACGCGTGGCGCTGGCAGATGAAGCCGCTGCCGCTGAATGCAGAGAGGCTGCACCTGAAGGAGTAGAGGTGCTATGCGGCGAAGCTGGCGTTTGTGAGATCGCCACCTCTGACAATGACCTGTTGCTATGTGCCATTGTGGGAATGGCCGGGCTTATGCCGGTGCTCTCCGCTGTAGAGCGCGGTATTGATGTGGCGCTGGCAACAAAAGAGGTGCTGGTTTCGGCCGGATCTCTGGTTTGTGCCGCGTGCGAGCAGAGCGGCTCCAATATTCTGCCTGTAGACAGCGAGCACTCCGCTCTTTTTCAGGCTATGCAGCATCGTGATCGACTTCCGTGGTGCCTGCGCTACTCTAAGCCGGATGCATTGCCGGCCGAAGCTGAGATCCGCCGCCTGATTCTGACAGCATCCGGCGGACCATTTGCAGGGCGCCCCGATGTTGACTTCGATAAGGTTGGTGTGCGTGATGCATTGAACCATCCGAATTGGTCCATGGGTAGCAAGGTTACGATTGATTCCGCCACTATGATGAACAAAGGCCTTGAGATAATGGAGGCGCTGTGGCTTTTCAACGTCCCTCTGGAAAAGATAGATTTATTGGTACATCGCGAGAGCATTGTTCATTCGCTGGTTGAATTTGTTGATCGCAGTATGCTGGGGCAGCTGAGTGTTCCCGATATGCGCTTCGCAATACAGTACGCTATGGTGTGGCCTGAGCGCCTCGAAAACCCTTTGCCGGAGTTGGATTTGGCTGCACTGGGAACACTGAATTTTTCGCGCCCTGATCCCGTTCGCTTCCCCGCGTTACGACTGGCACGTGAAGCTGCTGATGCCGGAGGTACTCTGCCAACTGTTTTGAATGCTGCTAATGAAGTCGCAGTTGAGTGTTTTTTAAAGGAAGAGATAAGCTTTGCCGGTATATGGCATCTTGTCGAAGAGACAATGAATGAGCATGAGCAGAAGGCTGTGGAATCGGTTCAGCAGCTGTTGGATATAGATGATTGGGCGCGAATTACCGCGCGACGTAATATAGGCGGACTTTGCAGATGAATATGATTGGGATGGGACTTTTCGCTACAGTTGTAATGGTGTTGCTGTGCAGCTTGTCGATCTTTGTGCTTGAGCTGGGGCACTTTTTGGTCGCCATATGGTGTAAACTCAAGGTTGATGCGTTTTCTATCGGGTTCGGGCCTTCGATTTGGGAAAGGAAGATTAATGGGACTAAATTCAAAATTGGGATTATTCCTCTTGGGGGATATGTAGCGCTGCCGCAGCTGGACCCAGATGCTATGAACAGCGTGCAGGGGAAAGAGGGCAAAGGCGGCAAAGGCGGCAAAGATTCTGAAGAGGGTGAAGGTGTGGAGGTGCGTGAGCCTCTTCCCCCCGTTACTCCCTGGAAGAAGATCCTTGTCAGTCTGGCAGGAGCAACCGGCAATGTTATCCTGGCCATTATAATATCCTGGATTATATTTCTCAGCCCCAAAACAAAAGTCGCAAGTGGAGAAAACTGGGTTGGTAATGTCGCCACCAATTCGCCCGCGCACGCTATTGGCCTGCGATCCGGAGACCGAATAGTTTCAGTTCGCGACAGAAAGGTTACTTCCTGGGATGGAGTGCTGACGGAGTGTGTTATTGCTGCCGGTGGCTGCAGTAATGTGCTTATAGAGGTTACCCGCGATGGCGAGAGCGATTCGCTGCAGTTTACTCTTCCTCTTGAGATGCCTACGAACCGCCTTGAATACGCCATGTTCAAAGGGGTTGAACAATCTGTGCCTGTAATAATAACAAGTGTGGACAGTAACTCTCCCGCCTGGAATGCCGGGTTTATGTCTAATGATGTTGTCGTAGCCGTAGATGATGTAATGGTGGCTGGCCCGCAGCATGTGTCGGCTCTTATAAGCTCAAGTGGTCCAAATGAAATTGTTTTGACTGTTAGGCGCATCGATTTGGATTCTGAAGATTCTGAGCCAGTAGAGTTGAAGATTGCGGTAGTCCCCGCTGCCAATAAAGATGGCCGGCATATTATTGGCATTTATACGGCGCCTGTGTGGCTGCCCTATTTTCCGTGGATGCAGTATCGTGAGCCCATGAAACAGTTGACGCATGATGCAAAGAGTATATTCCGCTTTCTCGAGGCTTTGACGGCAGGAAAGGACGATGCCGGGGCCGCAGCCGGGGGGATGGCCGGGCCTGCAGTTATACTGGGGATGACATGGATGGTCGCTATGTCAGGGTTTCTGAATGCTCTGGGCTTTATTCGGATGATTAACATCAACCTTGCAATCATAAATCTGCTTCCGATTCCTGTTCTGGATGGCGGTCATATAATGTTCTCGCTTTACGAGATGATATTCCGTCGGCGTGTGAATCCTAAAGTGACCAATATTCTGGTAAATATTTTCGCATTCCTGTTGATTGGTTTCATTCTATACATAACTTTTTTCAGAGATATTCCTCTTTACTGGGCCAAGATTAAGCAATCTATGAATGACCGTGGATCGGAGCAGCAGGCGACTACAAATGCTCCACCTGAATATTTGGAAGGGAGCAACTCCGTGCCCGAAACTGCCGTGCTGGGAAGTGACACTGGCGCTGTTTCAAGAATCAAGTAGAGATCTTGTTTTATGCAGCGTGTGCGTGGTGGTGTGGCTGTTAAGCTTATTCACCCGTGACGCAAGGTCACGGGGGCCTGGCTCTGCGTTGTTGGGAAAAGCCCCCCGTGACCTTGTGTCACGGGAGCATAAGCTTAGCAGCCAACAGACGGCCAAAAACACTCTCTCCTGCCTCTGCCAGCTCGCCTGGCAGGTGAAGAAGCCCCTCCGCCTTTAGGG
>CAZAKU010000106.1:0-4233 GCA_964485765.1 uncultured Lentisphaerales bacterium | reverse complement strand
ATATGTATAGAAAGCTCTTCTTAAATCTCTCCAGTTGGGGAATATCAAATACGCTTGCGTCAATGCTCTC
This sequence comes from uncultured Lentisphaerales bacterium, assembly GCA_964485765.1. Classification (GTDB taxonomy): domain Bacteria; phylum Verrucomicrobiota; class Kiritimatiellia; order RFP12; family CAZAKU01; genus CAZAKU01. The sequence continues at coordinate 4,163 of CAZAKU010000106.1, read as the reverse complement.
CATCCTGCTAATTCTCATACTTATTGCCGTAATAGCCGCACTAACCACGATTGTTGCCAGAAAGATCATTCTGCGGGTCTTGAAGAGCGTCACAAAAAAAACACGCACTAAGTGGGATGATTACCTGCTAAAAGAGGGCTTTTTTAGCCGACTTTCGTGCGCCCCCCCGGCATTTGTAGTTTTTAAACTGGCTCCGCTGTGGATGCCCACACAACTCGTACTGGTGCAAGCCCTGCAGACGACATCACTCCTTTTACTATTGCTGATTGGCCTGCTCTGTCTGAATGCTTTTCTGAATGCAACAAACGCCATATACCAGCAATACTCCTTCGCTCGACAGATACCGATCAGCGGCGTCATTCAGATAACTAAGCTCTTAGGCGCTGTTATGACTATAGTTTTCGCCATATCACTCATCATAGGTAAGTCCCCGACTCTTCTCATAAGCGGACTTGGAGCGATGACTGCGGTAACAATGCTGGTATTCAAGGATCCCCTGCTGGGGTTCGTAGCTGGAATCCAGCTTGCAGCCAACCAAATGCTGTCGGTAGGAGACTGGCTTGAAATGCCCAAATACGGAGCAGACGGCGATGTCATCGATATCTCCCTAACTACGGTAAAGGTCCAGAACTGGGATAAGACCATAAGCACCATTCCAACATATGCCCTTATCTCCGATTCATTCAAAAACTGGCGCGGAATGAGCGATTCCGGGGGACGCCGTATAAAGCGAAATCTCTACATAGACCTTACCAGTATACGCTTCCTCGGAGAATCGGATGTAACAGAGTTACGCAAAGCACAACTGATCGGCGAATACATTGATGAAAAAACAACTGAGATCACACGTTACAATGAAGATAATGATATAGATAAGGCCCACGCAGCAAACGGCCGGCGGCTGACAAATATCGGCACATTTCGCGCATATGTAATTGCCTATCTTCGAAAACATCCCGATATACACGATGACATGACTTTCATTGTCCGCCAGCTTGAGCCAACCCCGCTGGGACTTCCCATGCAGATCTATGTATTCGTCAGCGACACTCGCTGGGCCAACTATGAAGCTATCCAGTCCGACATCTTCGACCATCTGCTTGCTGTCGTGCCTGAGTTCGGCCTGCGCCTGTACCAGCAACCATCCGGTAACGACCTGCAGATGTTGCGTGGAAAATAAGCCGGGGGAGCGGTTTAGAAAAGGTTGAACAGGCTATCTCAGCCTGTCACAGGGTTGCAATCAGCACGATGCCCAATAAGAGACAATAGACACCGAAAAACCAGAATCGGCCAGCAGAAAGAATGCGCACCAGTGTACATATCGCAAGATAACCGACTACCGCTGCAACGGCCGCTCCAAGCAGGAGAGGCAATAGCCGCATACCATCAGCGGGGGCGGAAGCGCCAGCCTTCACCAAATCGTAAACCTGCATTAAAGTAGCCCCGAAAATGACAGGTACCACCATCAGAAGTGAGAATTTTGCCGCCCTATGGGGCTCAACACCCATATGCCGTGCCACGCATATTGTTGAGCCTGAGCGACTGATCCCCGGCAACATAGCCACAGCCTGTGCAACGCCCATGCCAATAGCTCCTAAGAGCCCCAGGTCCCTCTTCCGTTCGGTTGCAAACCGCAATGAGATCAGAGCCAGGCCTGTAACGCAAAACATACACGCGGCAACATAGGGGCTCTTTAATTCGTTTTCGACCCAATCATTGAAAAACAGGTATGCCAGCGCAGCAGGCAGCATGCTCAGCAATATAAAGCCTGCCTCCCTCCATGAGTCGCGGTCCGACTTAAGCATTCCGGCAACCAAAGTAATTATGTCACGGAAATAGTAGATAACGATTGAGAGCAGAGTTCCTGCATGCAGCATCACTTCCAGAAACATCCCGGGAGAGTTAACATTAAGGAATTTTTCGGCAACCACGAGATGACCGGAGCTGCTGACCGGGAGGAACTCCGTAATTCCCTGCAATATGCCCAAAAGAATCGCCTGTAACCAATCACTCATTAATTCTTTCCCGTGCAAAAAAAAGAGCTGCCCGTAGGAGCAGCTCATATATTTCAAGTGGCGGGAGCGACGGGACTCGAACCCGCAACCACCGGATCGACAGTCCGGTGCGCTAACCAATTGCGCCACGCCCCCTTAAAAAGAAGGCCAGATAGTACCCTTTCTGGGGAATGTTTCAAGTGAAAACTTTAAAAACTTTTCAACTCCTTTCCGGACTACTCTCCTCCGCTGCCCACAGAGCGACGCATTCGCTTCTTCTCAGACTGTCGGTGCTTGTCATCCAGCATCTTTTCCCGCTGTCTGCGAGACCTGCGACGCTTCTGCCTACGTATGCGTTCAGTTCGCTGCTGCCGGGCCGAACGCTCCCCCTCTATACGCTCAGAGAGCCTCTCGCATAACTCCGAGCGCGCCTTGTGACGATTAAGTATTCGTGACCGCGAACGCTGGCATTTAAGTTCAATCCCGGATGGAATATGCTTCAGATACACACATGAGCTAGTTTTGTTAAGTTTTTGTCCTCCCTTCCCACTTCCGAGAATGAATTTCTCAACAAGATCCTTTTCACATACACCAAGCTCCGCCATGCGTGACTTCAGTCTGGCTACCGCAGCCTCTGTAATATATATACCCGCACTCATTTCAATTTACCTTAATCGCTTCTCTCAACGCAGCTGTTGCACTGTAATGCAGCACAGCTGCCGTAAAACTATAATATCAGCCCGCATATTTCATGACACTCATGGAATTTTCGGGCTAGGCAGGTGGCATGGTATACGCCAGAGAGGCATAGTAGCAAGTAGAGATGCAAAGATAGACAACCATTACAGGAATAATATAGAGTCATGTTTGCAGATATTGAAACAAGGAAGTGCCATAATGGAAGCAGTAATAGTCGTTGCAGACGGAACTGAAGAGATGGAGGCGATCATAGCCGCCGACCTGCTGGTAAGGGCGGAAATCCGCACATAAAAAAACAGGCAGGAGCCAAATGACCACCTGCCTGCCTCATTATATATCGCAAATAGACTTTATCAGTCGTCGTCGCGCTGCTTGTTACGTGCTTCGTTGACGCGCAACTTACGGCCCATAACGTCCTTGCCATTCAGGGCCTTGACAGCCGCCTCAGCTTCTGCGCGATTTGGCATCTCAACAAAGCCATAACCCTTACTCTTTCCGCTGCGGCGATTTTCAATTGTTCTGGATGAAGCAACAGTGCCGTATTTCTCAAACATTTTCCGCATTCCCTTTTCATCCATATCGTAACTCATGTTACCGACATAGATTTCGACCAATCCGGATGTGCGCGGGGAGCGTAACATTGATCCGCCCCGGCCTCCGCTACGGCTATTTCTCTTCCTGCCCGGCGCACCTTTTGCTGATACACGACCGGCAATAAAGCCTATAGCAAGCGCAAGAATCGCTATTAGCGGGGTGAATTTTTCTACAGTGGTAAAACATTCTGGTAATGCAGCAATAAACATCTCTTCTCCAATCTGGTTATTTTGTTTTGGGGACCTGCCCTCTACACCCTGCTGAAATGGTTATCGGGTGAGACGGGCGTCATCATGGGACCAACTCGGTCGTCACATATTGACAGCGCTAACGTGCATCAAGAAACCCTTCTAGTTTTTTGATACGCGTTGGATGGCGCAGCTTTCGCAACGCCTTTGCCTCAATTTGCCGAATGCGCTCACGTGTTACGTTAAAGCGCTTTCCTACCTCCTCAAGCGTGCGTGAATACCCATCTGTCAGGCCAAAGCGATAATCCAGCACCTGTCGCTCACGATCAGTAAGGGTCAGGAGAACATCCTGAATACGATCTCTAAGCATGCTGTATGAAGCCATCTCAGACGGGTTTTCCGCCGATTTATCTTCGATGAAATCACCGAAATGAGCGTCATCACCGTCACCGACAGGACTCTGCAACGATATAGGTTGCTGAGCCATCTTGTAAACGGCCCTAACGCGCTCAACGGGGATATCCATCTCCTCTGCTGCCTCTTCAGGTGTAGGCTCACGGCCGAGAACCTGAACAAGCTTCTTCTGCACCCGCAGCAATTTATTGATCGTCTCGATCATATGTACGGGTATGCGGATCGTACGGGCCTGGTCAGCGATTGCTCGCGTTGCAGCCTGCCTGATCCACCA
>CAZAKU010000105.1:0-2948 GCA_964485765.1 uncultured Lentisphaerales bacterium | reverse complement strand
CATGACCGGCGGTCGCGTCGTAGTACTTGGCGAAACCGGCGTGAACTTTGCTGCAGGAATGAGCGGAGGGATCGCCTATGTATACGACCCCGACAATCATTTCGATAACCGCTGCAACCTGGATATGGTCGACTTGGAAACCGTTGACCAAGAAGAAGACATCAACGAGCTGCGTTCCATAATACAGAAGCACCTTGATTACACCGACAGCACAAAGGCCGCCGAGATCCTTAACGACTGGGAAGCGTCCCTGCCGATGTTCGTAAAGGTATTCCCGATGGAATACCGACGGGTACTGGGGCTCATGAGCAAAGAGGATGAGGCCGTAGAGCGCGAAGAAGTTGTTAATACCTAACGCAATTAACTGATTTTAAAAGCATAGCAATGCCGAGGAGCAACCCATGGGTAAAATTGGTGGATTCCTGGATTCCATAAGAAAAAACGCAGGTTACCGTCCCGTCGAGGAGCGGTTAAAAGATTATAATGCTGTTGAGGTACCATTATCCGACAGCGACATTAAAACGCAGTCATCAAGATGCATGGATTGCGGCACCCCTTTCTGTCACGGATGTGGTTGTCCGCTCGCCAACATTATTCCGGAATTCAATGATCTGGTTTACCGCTCACGCTGGAAGGAAGCAGCCGACCTGCTGCTATCAACAAGCTGTTTCCCTGAGTTTACAGCACGCATATGCCCGGCGCCCTGCGAGACATCATGCATTCTGGGCATCAACGATGACCCCGTCAACATACGCCAGATAGAGTATGCAATCATTGAGAAAGCTTTCAGTGAAGGCTACATAACCCCTAACCCGCCTCAAAAAAGGGTTGGTAAATCTGTAGCTGTGATCGGATCCGGCCCTGCCGGACTGGCTGTTGCCGACGTACTGAACCGCGTCGGCTATTCCGTTACTGTTTACGACGAAAACAAGCGTGCAGGCGGAATACTCACCTACGGCATACCCGACTTCAAGCTCGAGAAGAACATTGTTCAGCGAAGGGTCGACCTGATGAAGGCCGAAGGCGTTACCTTTGAGCTCGGAACCTTTGCGGGGGACGACATCTCATACCACTTCCTAAACGACCGCTACGACGCCATATGCCTTGCTGGCGGTGCGCGTCAGCCGCGCGATCTGGCTATACCCGGGCGTGAACTCTCCGGCATACATTTTGCAATGGATTTTCTGATCCAGCAGAACATGCGTAACGCGGGGGAAACGGTAACAGCAGCGGAGATCACAGCAACGGGCAAGAATGTAGTTGTAATCGGCGGTGGCGACACCGGCTCCGACTGCCTGGGCACATCACTGCGCCAGCAGGCAAAGCACGTCTACCAGTTTGAGATCATGCCTAAACCACCGCTTGAACGCACTGACGCCACACCATGGCCGATGTGGCCCAACATTATGCGTGAGTCATCGAGCCACAAAGAGGGCGGAGATCGGCGCTGGTCGGTGAACAGCGTTGAGTTTAAGGGCAGTGACGGCAAGCTTACTGCACTCCAATGTGTTGAAGTGGAGATGCAGAGGGATGAAACCGGACGCCCCTCATTTGCGCCGAAACCAGGTACTGAATTCGAAGTGGAAGCTGACCTCGTACTGCTTGCACTAGGCTTCACCGGCCCCAGACTGCTTAAGATCATAGAGGATCAGGATATAGCCAAAGATGCACGCGGCAACCTATGCGTGGATGATAACCACATGACCAATGTGGATGGAATCTTCGCGGCCGGCGATATGTCGAAGGGACAATCGCTGGTAGTACACGCCATAGCCGATGGACAGTCTGCTGCACAGGGCATCATGAATTACCTGAGGTAACGCTACCGGTCTTAGCCCCGGATATTCCATGGGATATCCGGGTTAGTTGAGTGGGTGAAAGAGTCTCTTGATTACAGCAAACAGATAATCCAGAGTTCCTCTCGCCCGTTCGCTTCCCTCACTCAAGACGCTGAACGAAGTGAACGCCACAATCCTCCCGCTGCGAGGCGGCGGGTGGACCGTGTGCAATGACGCGCCAGAAATAGACGCGCAAAGCGCGACTATGTATCCTCACTGTCGATTACTTTGTTAGGCTGCCGCTCACCTCGGAGAAGGAGGCGGGAGGTCCTTACGCTGATTTTCAAGCGAAAGGATCAACGGAACATCCCCCGGCACCAGATCCAGCGATGCCCGCGATTCCAGCAATTTCTCCGTCTCCATCACATCAAGAACCGTTGAGAGAATTTCGGGATCTTCACGGGCCACCGCATTCAGTGTTTCACCGACAATGCGAGGACGGGCGGCAGCCGCTTCACCCATTTTATGAGACACCTTATTCGCAGTCTGACTGCGGATCAAGCCAACGCGGTTATCACCATCCTGTTTCATGGCACTGGTCACCTGCACCAGTCGCTTCACCACCTTGTCGGTAATGTTTTCCACCATTCCACTATCGGTGAAAGCCACTTTACGAATGTAAACAGACCCCAACTGATATCCCCACTTCTCCGAGAGAGGCGACACGGTCGAGCGGACGGTACGGCTCAAACTGTGACGATCCTCAAGCATCTTCTTCATTTCGAGATTGCTGAGTGTTGAAATTGTGGAACTTGCGACATTGGCCTCAAGAGATCCTTCCGGGTTGGTGTTGTTAAACAGATACGCAACGGGATCATTCACCTGCATCTCGTACCAGATACCGACGCCCATCGGGGTGCCCTCCTCGGAATTACCCATCTCCCCGCGCAAAAACGCCAGACCCAACGCAGTATACACGCAATAGCGTTTTCCGAAAAACGGAAACAGCAGACGGCGTGAGCCGAAGGTTTTAACCGGGAACTCCAGCCCCGCCGTATCCAACGAGCCGATAACCTTGCCAAACAAGGTGAACACCTGAGTCTCACATTCCCGAACCACAGTGAATAAACACAGGAAGCGCCCAATCCCTAAAACGACCGGGATAAAAAG
>CAZAKU010000104.1:0-3356 GCA_964485765.1 uncultured Lentisphaerales bacterium | reverse complement strand
CTGATGATGCGATAGCAGCGGCAGAGAGGATAGGTGTTGATCACCATGTCATTGATCTGCATGATGAGTTTGAGTCGAAGATCTTGTCACGCTTTATAAATTCTTATGCAAATGGTCTCACCCCATCGCCATGCGGGTGGTGTAATCCAGCCCTGAAGTTCGGGTTGCTGATGCAGAGAGCGCTCGATCTTGGCGCAGATCTTTTTGCAACGGGTCATTACGTGCGCAGAGAGGAATCTGATGAGGGAACAGTCAGACTTTATCGTGGCGAGGATCCTACCAAGGATCAGAGTTACTTCCTTTACGCCCTCAGCCAGGAGCAGCTGCACTTTGCCCGTTTTCCTCTGGGCAGATCTCTGAAGCGTGATGTTAAGGAGGAGGCCGAGGAGATGGGCGTTGTCCCGGCAGGCGGTCAGGAGAGTCAGGATCTCTGCTTTCTGCCTGATGGAGGGCATGTGGACTGGCTTGAGGAGCGCTGCCCGGATGTTGGGACTCCCGGAGACATTGTCGATAGTAACGGGCGTGTTCTGGGGCGTCATCGCGGGTTACACGCTTACACAGTGGGGCAGCGCAAAGGCCTCGGTGTTGCTATGGGTGTTCCCGCATATGTAATAAGTCTGAATCTTAAAGAGAACCGGGTTGTGCTTGGAACGCGGGATGATGCTATGCGAGTGAGCATGCTGGTTGAGGGGATGAGCTGGCTGCAGCCTGAGCGTAAGCCCACAAGGCAGAAACTGTTAGTGCAAATTCGCTATCGCCATTCAGCGAGTTCGGCTACCTGTGTGCCGGAGGGGGATGGCAGAATACGAGTAACCTTCGACGAACCTCAGTTTTCGGTAACCCCGGGGCAGATAGCGGCCCTTTACGATGGTGATGAACTTGTGGGCGGCGGGTTGATTGCCAGCAACGCAGATTGATTCATCCCGGGTTGTTCCGCCCTCTGATTGACAGCCAGATATGGTTATGAATTTTCAGGGGAGGGGGCTTTGGGGACGTTTTTCCGGTTCCGTCGCGGCCTCCGCCGACGGCTTCGTTGTGGTTCGTAGGCGTTGAGATCGTCGCGTGGGAGGGCTTCAGATACGGTTTTACGGTAAAGATCCTGCCATTGGCTGACCGTGTTGCCGTCTCCCTTTTCTGCGCGTTGAGTTATCCGGAACAGATCCAGTGCATCAGGAAAATATTCCTGTTGTACAAATTTACCCTTCTTGAACCGTTTATTGTTGCTCGCGAATCGCCGCTGTGAATCGAGGATATGTATTGCATGGTACATCTGGCGGCGCGGCATTTTCAGCCTTTTAATAATCGGCTCCAGTGACTCATGTGCGATTTGGGCATGTTGTATATGTTCGTCATGTTCCGAGGCCTTTTTCGTGGCTTCACGGAAAAGCGGGTAGAAAAGAAGCGCAACAAGCAGTGAATTGCATGGCTCATTAAGCAGACCTTTCTCGGCATCAAAGGCGGCCAGTGTCTTAAATACAGGGCTGCCCTTCTTCCCGCTGCGGTTAATGAATTTGTCCACCTCAGGCAGCATATGCTTCAGTATGCCGGTTGACCAAAGGCTGCGGAATGCGGCTTCGGAGGAGTTATATGAGAAAAGCTTCAGCACCTCTTCGTAGAGGCGCGACGGGGCGCAGTGCTCCAGCTCTGCCGCGTATTTTTTGGTTGCACGCAGGCAGTCACGGCTTATTTTGAACTCCAGCCGGGCTGAGAATCTCACAGCCCTGATCATGCGAACAGGGTCCTCCCTGAATCGTATGTTGGGGTCACCGATGCTTCGGATAACGCCTTTCTCAAGGTCGCTCAGCCCGCCTACGTGGTCGATTATCGAAAATCCGGAGATGTCGTAGAATAGGCCGTTTATGGTGAAGTCGCGCCTCATCGCATCTTCCGCTGGTGTGCCAAAAGTATTGTCTTGGTGCTGTACCAGAGCACCATGTGCATCTACATCTACCTGGTCATCTTTTTTTGGCTGGCGGCGGAATGTCGTGGTTTCGATGACTTTTTTACCGAAACGGATATGAGCCAGTCGAAAACGGCGCCCTACCAGGAAGCAGTTTCGGAACAGGCGTTTGATTTCGCCAGGGTGGGCGCTTGTGCTTACATCAAAATCTTTTGGCTTGCGTCCGAGAAGTAGATCGCGCACGCTTCCACCAACCAGGTATGCAGTGAACCCGGCACGTGATAGGCGGTACAGAACTTTAAGAGCTTCAGTGTCGATATCCTTTCGTGATAGCGTGTGCTCAGATCGTTTACGTATAATAGGTGAGTTTTTTTGTTTCATAACTGTTAATGGTAATAGCGTTGGGAGTGTATCCAGGTAACACCGGGTTTTCCGTATAACGCTCTTGCATTGTCCCACAATGTTTGCTCTTAGAAAAGGCAATTCGGTGAATGTTGTTTTCCGCAGGGAGTATTATTATGGATGTGGTAAGAGATATTGCAGAGGTGCAGCGTCTGTCGAAGGGCTGGCGAAGAGATTGCATGCGTGTTGGGTTCGTTCCTACAATGGGGTATCTGCATGAGGGTCACTTGTCTCTAGTTCGCCGGGCACGGGCAGATGCTGATATTGTTGTGGTGAGCATATTTGTTAATCCGACACAGTTTTGTCCGGGAGAGGATTTTGAGACATACCCCCGTGATGAGGCGCAAGATGCTGAATTATTGGAGGCGGAGGGTGTTGATGTCCTGTTTATGCCGGTAGCTGAGGAGATGTATTCGCCTGAGAGCACCGTTTTTGTGGAGGAGTCGGAGCTGTCAGAAGGGCTGTGTGGTGCTGAGCGCCCCGGGCATTTCAGAGGGGTTCTTACGGTGGTCTGCACACTTTTTAATTTAGTTCAGCCGGATATGGCGGTTTTCGGTGGCAAAGATGCGCAGCAGGCGGCACTGATCAAGCAGATGGTCCGAGATCTGAATATACCGGTTATGATCGATGTAGCGCCTATCGTTCGTGAAGGTGATGGTTTGGCAATGAGTTCGCGTAATACATACCTTTCGGCAGATGAGAGAAAACGGGCGCTTTGTATTTCGGCTGCGTTACGGGATCTGTGTGAACGGTTTGCTGAGGGACGGTGCGAGGTTAACGCGGCGCTTTGCGAAATAGGGCAGGCGCTAGAGCTGGCAGGTGGTGATGTCGTGCTGTTCAACCAGATGGTCACAGACGCTTGGACCAAGGTGCAGGCAGACAACGACATGAACGGCGTGATGGGTATGATGGACGATCACTTCATGTGGATCCGTGGCGAGATCAACGCCGAACGTGAGCGCATGGGTCTTGGCCCTATCGGTGACATCGTCGGCTACTTCCCGCAGATCCGTGAGGGCGGCATGTTCTCGGACTTCGATGCGATGGCCGAGGC
>CAZAKU010000103.1:0-3091 GCA_964485765.1 uncultured Lentisphaerales bacterium | reverse complement strand
CCCACTCCCCTAATTACCAATGCCCAATAGCGCTGCCGCCACAGGTAAATCATCCGGCGTGGTGATTTTCATGTTAGGTGCAGGGGATGCCACCAGATGGACCTCCTCACCCGAAAGTTCAACAGCCTGCGACTCATCTGTTACAGTAAGGTCATTCTCCTGCGCGTATGTCAATGCTTTCTGGAGTATACTGAGTTTGAAGGTCTGGGGAGTCTGGACATCCCATAATATGTTACGGTCGATAGTCTCCTTTATCGTGAGACCCTTCTCGACAAGCTTCACCGTATCGGTCATCTTCACGCCGACAACGCCCGAACCGTACCGGCGGGCAGTCTTCAATGTTGCACTTATTACATCCGGGGTAATGCAGGGTCTGGCCCCATCATGCACAACAACAAAACGGGCATCTTCATGAAGGGCATCAATACCGTTCTGCACAGATACCTGACGTTTAGCGCCGCCGGAAACGATCTGGGTGACCTTGGAGCAACCGAACATAGATGCAACTCCGCGCGCTGCGGCAAGCTGTTCGCGCCGAACGACAAGGATTACCTCATCAATATCCGTGCACTCTTCGAAAGCCATCATGGACCACGCCAATACAGGCTGGGGACCGAGGCTGAGAAAAGCCTTGTCCATCTTGGCACCCATGCGTTCACTGCGACCCGCAGCAACAATAATTCCACAATTCATAATTAACCGTTCCATCCGTGGGCTTACCACGATATTCATTACCGCAATCTCTACTCTTCTTAAAATACTTGCGGACAGATAAGGGTACCTAAACCCCGACACGATGTCAAACCGCTACTTGCACAGGAATGACGCTCCCATGTGCTGACCCAGAAATAGTGTGCCAAAGACAGAGACAATTTTCGTGTTGGGCAAGGCTTCCCCATTTTTGACACACTGTTTACGGAACAGCACACTGCCCCGAAAATTTCATGAAAAATCAGGGCTGGAGGGGCGATTTATCGATATCAGTGCTCGAACCATTCAATAAATGTGCCGCTGGAACGCGAAATAACAAACTCAATCCGGCGCAACGCCGCATAAGCGCCACCGCTATCAGCAACGGCAATACCGCGGAAACAATCCGTTTTTACACAGAAAAAAGGAGCAAGGATCCTCAATTGTGCCGATTCTGCGGGAGCAGGGGTGCCATATTCCCGCAAAACTCCATGGATCGCACCGGATGACGCGTCCTTGTAGACAGATCCGGACTCACGCGCATCGAGCAGAGCCTGAGCGGCATCCATAGCGGCGTCGGGGTCGCCCCCCTCTGCCCGGGCCAGCAATCGCAAAACGACGGGGGAAACAGTGTTGAGGTTGAGTAGTCCATCGCCATGCACAGTCAACAGGGGTGCCAGACGCTGATATGCCTCCACTGTAATCCCGCGCACAAGCAGTAGCTCTTCCAGAGTACTCAGAGGGGCATTGGCACAAAGGTAACTATCCTGCATCGCCCCATACGCCTCAGCCTCAGCGCCATCTTCGCGTGGTTCATCATCAGCATCAATCCAGTCCATAAGGGAGTCAACGGCCACGCTCAATTCATCGCCGCGTAATCCGCCGACCTCACTGAACAATAACCGTAAAAGTGATTCAGAAGCACTGTTTATACATATCAGAGAGGCTTCATCACGCAGAGCCACCAGGTTATCAGAAGATTCATCGCCACCCGGCGCAAACACCCGCACCTGCATATCGGCAACAGAGCTGCCCTGCGGCGAAACCCCCGACCAGCGCTCCCCAACAGCATCCCAACCATTGGTGTCTTCCCACACTATCGCCAGCGCAGCATTCGCGGCGCTGATCGCACCGCGCCTGGCCCTCAACAGACGCCGCTGTACATCCAACTCCCCCACACGAGAGCGCACCCTGCCGGCAACAACCAGAGCCAGTGTTGATATAACCATCGTGACAACAAGCACCAACACAAGCACACCTCCACGGCGGGAGCTGCCTCTATGCATAAAAGCTATCTGGGCGTCACTCATTGCAGCACCGCCGTAACAGCTCTTCCCTCTCCCGGCAGCACAAACTGTATAGCTGCGGGGAGGTTGGTTGTATTCCAGGTCGACGACCATTCCGAAGCGTCATCGGCACCAAACATATACCGTATCGCTGTAGATTTCAGAGGGAAGAAACGTCTTTGCACAGTCCCCTCCGGCAGGGGAACCCACTCGCGCACAATTCGTTCATCTTCAATTACATACGACAATATCCCCAGTCGCCTCTCCCCGCCATACGTCAGATCGCGCGCAACACACCGAAACCTGTCCTCTCCGCCGGAAGGGCTGATTCCTGCCAGCGGAACAACAGCTCCCGCATCGCGCGCTAAACTTATCCTCAGAGCAAGCGTCGCACTCTCGGAAGCCCCTACCCCCTCAGCCTGAGACGCAGCCGCAATAGAATTATGAAAAGTCATGGCAATGACACCAACCAATACCGTACTAATAGCCATGCAGACCAACAGTTCAACCATGGTAAAGCCATCTCTTCCAGACCGAGGGAGACGGTTTGCCGGTTCATACTGCAGAGAGGGCATTATTCCACCTCCTCTGCAACAAAGAGCCATTGCTCATAAGAAACAGCTTTGCGAGGGCCTTTAACTGCAACGATCCGCAGTTTTCTCTGCTCCTCCTCCGTCAGGCACTCCCAGACCCCATCGGCCGACACAGGCGGCCAGTCAAGTTCGCGTTTCAGCAGCTGCTGAACAAGGACCTCCTCTCCTGCATTCAGATACAGTGCATCCTGCGCAAGCATCCCCCCAGCGCGCAATGCGCTGCCTATCGCCAGCATGGCCACAGTTGTTGCCACTCCCAAAACGGCGACAGCTACCAGCAACTCCACCAGAGAGAAGCCGTGCGGCAAGCGCCCTGGGTTACCTCTCATGAGCCTGGATGAACCAGAGGAAGCGCTTTCTTGCACAACGGACAACTCTCCGGCTCCCACACCTCGGGCGACATCTCAAGCAGGCTCGCCATTGGAACGCCGAAATCAACACTGCCACCACTGCGATCAACAATCAATACGACACCCACAACAATGCCGCCGGCCTCTTTCACCAAGTCAATCGTCTCCTGAA
>CAZAKU010000102.1:0-3446 GCA_964485765.1 uncultured Lentisphaerales bacterium | reverse complement strand
ATACAGAACAGCTTCACGATGTCATTTATCCCAGTTTGTCTACAATCGCTTTAACGACCTCATCACACGAGAGCTCGTCGGTTTTGATCTGACAGGCAATAGAATCATAAAGAGCCTGACGCTTATCGAGTAGATCAGTTATCTTTGCCATCTTGTCCTCGCCATGGAGAAGCGGTCTGTTAGTATCCGCCTCGACCCTTGCTAAAATTACCTCCGGCGATGCCGACAGGCACACCAGCAGACCCGACCCTTCAAAGTCATCAATATTATCCCTGTTGAGGACCACACCCCCGCCGGTAGCTACAACCAAACCGTCCTTACCCGCAAGTTCTTGAACAATCGCACGTTCAAGTGCACGGAAATATTTCTCACCATCTTTATCAAATATCTCGGGAATAGACCTGCCCTCACGCTCGACAATAATATCGTCCATATCAAGAAACGTCATATCCAAACGCTCAGCCAGTGACAACCCAACAGAGGTCTTGCCCGTCCCCATAAAACCAACCAGTACAATATTCTTCATAAAACAACCTTTCGATATTACAAAATCAACCTTTGACGCCATCTTGTCTGCCGCATAACTCAAAATGACATACCGCGAATCTTCCTTCATCAACTTCTTTCCGTGGCGGCACCTCACTCTTGCAGATATCCTGCACTCTGTGACATCTTGTATGAAACGGACAGCCGGAAATATGTTCCGCTGCGGATGGCACATCACCAGTAAGAACAATTCTCTCCGACCCGGACGACCTGGTTCGCAGACCTTTCTCCACATCCGGTACAGCTGAGAGCAGCGCCTCCGTATAGGGATGAGCCGGACTATCAAACAAGGCCTTCGCAGGAGACGCTTCAACAATCCGCCCGAGATACATCACGCAAATCCGAGCGCACATGTATCTCACCACTGCAAGGTCATGCGCTATAAAGAGATACGACAAATCCATCTTCTTCTGCAAACTCTTCATCAGATTCAGAATCTGCACCTGCACCGATACGTCCAGAGCCGAAACCGGTTCGTCCGCTATGATCAGCGAAGGATTAACTGCCAAGGCTCTGGCAATACCGATCCTCTGTCTCTGACCTCCACTAAATTCGTGCGGATACCGATTCGCGTAGACCGATTCAAGACCGACCATATCAAGCAGCTCCATAACCCGATCTTTTACAGCTGCTCTGCCCATGCCAGGATTATGCAGGCGGCAGACTTCAGCCAGACAGCCGCCAACGCTGATTCTGGGGTTCAGCGATCCTAGAGGATCCTGAAAAATCATTTGAACTTTAGTCCTGAAGTCTTTTAATGACCGTCCTGAAATTGCCGTAACATCATTGCCCTGAAAGGCAATCGTACCACCTGTCGCAGGAACAAGACCCATGACCGCATTGGCAAGCGAACTTTTACCGCACCCGCTCTCTCCAACAAGACCAACACTCTCACCTTTACCCACATCCAGTGAAACCCCATCCACAGCACGAAGCGGGTTCTTTCCGCTTTCACCGCCATAGGTCACCTTCAGCCCATCAATAGAAAGTATTTTCCCATTCTTATCCGACACTTGTTTGTCCCCCCAGCGGATAATAGCATCTTGCAAATCGTTTTCCTCCGCACGCCGCGCCGTCACCCGCGCATTGACTTAACGACGGCTCACTCTCTGCGCAGTTATCCTTAGCATACTTACAGCGCGGCTCAAATTTACAGCCCGCAGGCAGCATCGCCGGATTAGGAACAGAACCATCTATCCCTTCCAGTCGCGCCGCCATCCCGTCCTTCTCATACAGCTTCGGTACAGCATCCAGCAACCCTCTGGTATAAGGATGGGCCGGCGATGACAATACGTCCTCCACCAGACCTGACTCTACGAACCGCCCCGCATACATGACATTGACTTTATGAGCGATATCCGCAACCAGCCCCAGATTGTGCGTTATCATCAATACTGCCATCCCCAATTTCTTCTGCAGCGTGACCAGCAGCTCCAGTATTTGAGCCTGTATGGTGACATCGAGAGCTGTCGTCGGCTCATCAGCAACCAAAAGTTTCGGCGAACAGGCCAGCGCCATGGCTATCATTATTCGTTGCTGCATGCCGCCACTCAGCTCATGAGGATAGGCCCTCATCCGTTCCGCAGGGTCCGGCAATCCAACAAGGCTCATAAGACGCATAGCTTCATCACGCTCGTTCAGACCACTTCGATGCAGTCTGATCGCCTCCATTATTTGAGCCCCGACACGAAAAACCGGGTTCAATGCCGTGCTTGGTTCCTGAAATACATACGCTATCTCACTGCCGCGAAGCTCACGCATTCGCCGGCGGCTCATTTTGAGAACATCTTCGCCATTGAACATTATGCTGCCAGACGCGTAAATACCGGGCGGAACAGGCACCAATCCAGCGAGAGAAAGCGCCGTCACACTCTTGCCGCAGCCGCTTTCACCAACCAGAGCAAGCGTCGCACCCTTTTCCATAGAAAAACTTACGCCGTCTACCGCACAGACAGGATTCTCTCGAGAGCCAAACTGTACCCTCAAATCCCTTACTTCCAAAAGATTACTCATAAACCCAACAATCTCACAATAACCCCCGATTTTCAAGACAGTTGTAAGCGTGAACGAGTAATCAGTACCGGCTCGCGGGGACGCTCCCCCTCCATATTGTAGGCTCTGACTGTTTACCCCAAAGCCCATCATCTGGAGGGGGAGCGTCCCCGCGAGCCGATTGCGTTCTACGCAATCCAGGAAAACATAACTTACAACTCAGACAACTCTTCGTAATTCAATCATTGTCTTTCACTAACAGTTCTGTTACAAAGTCCGGCTTCACAAGAGAAAGAGCAGTTAAATAAATATGACACAGACAGACAGTATTAGAAACGTCGCTATTATAGCGCACGTAGATCACGGAAAAACCACACTTGTAGATGAACTCTTCAAACAAAGCGGTATGTTCCGCGACAACCAGGTGGTAGCGGAACGCATGATGGACTCGATGGACCTTGAGCGTGAGCGCGGAATCACTATTTCAGCGAAAAACGGCTCATTCAAGTATGCCGACAAGCTTATCAACATCATTGACACACCAGGTCACGCAGATTTCGGTGGACAGGTTGAGCGGGTATTGCAAATGGCTGACGGCGCACTGCTTATGGTAGACGCTCAGGAAGGACCTATGCCCCAGACGTTCTTCGTTCTCAAAAAGGCTCTGGCACTGGATTTACCTGTAATTGTTGTCCTTAACAAGATCGACAAACCAGCCGCGAGACCAGAATGGGCCGTCGACCAGGTTTTTGATCTATTCGTCAAACTCGATGCGCCTCACGATATCCTGGACTTTCATGTTCTTTACGCTTCAGCGACAGGCGGATACGCGTCTACCGACCCGCACGAGCATGGCTCCGATATGAAACCTCTTCTTGATGCAATAATCGAATTCATCCCTTCACCAA
>CAZAKU010000101.1:0-3660 GCA_964485765.1 uncultured Lentisphaerales bacterium | reverse complement strand
CTGAGTAAGCTGGAGGGGTCACTTCGTCGCGAGCGCAGAGTCTCGCGTGAGCTGAGTGAGCTTGGCGTGGAGCTGCGCGAATCGATAGCGGAGGTGCGGAAACTGAAGGAGCGGCGCCCCGAGATCTGCTACCCAGAGGATTTGCCGATTGCTGCGCATCGGCGTGAGATTGCGGAGGCGGTGGCGGCGAATCCGGTTGTTGTGGTTTCAGGTGAAACGGGTTCGGGCAAAACTACTCAGCTTCCTAAGATATGTCTGGAGCTGGGGCGCGGAGCCGCAGGGATGATCGGCTGCACACAGCCGCGTCGGATTGCGGCGGTGACGGTATCGGGACGGGTGGCGCAGGAGCTGGGACAGGAGATAGGCGGCCTGGTGGGGTGGCAGACTCGTTTCGGGCGTAAGCTTTCGCGCGGGACGCAGGTGAAGTTTATGACCGACGGCATCCTGCTGGCGGAGACGCGCGGCGATCGTGATCTGCTGGCGTACGATACGCTGATCATAGATGAAGCACACGAGCGCACACTTAATATCGATTTTCTGGTGGGGTATGTGCGGCAATTGCTGAAGCGGCGGCCGGAGCTGAAGGTGATTATCAGTTCGGCAACGATGGATGTGGCTCGTTTCGGCGCCTTTTTTAATGCTCCCGTAATAGAAGTCCCCGGGCAGTTGCATCCGGTGGAGTTGCGTTATCGACCCGCGGAGAGTGAGGATGTTGAGATCCCCTCTATGGTCGCAAGGGCGGTTGATAATATCGATTGCGAGGGGGGCGAGGGCGATATTCTGGTATTTCTCTCGGGCGAACGCGATATTCGGGAGACCGGTGAAGTGCTGACAGGCCGGCGCTTTGAGAACACAGAGGTGCTCCCTTTGCTTGCGAGCCTTCCGGCTCAGCAGCAGCAGCGAGCCTTCAAGACCTCATCGCGCCGACGTATTGTGCTTGCCACGAATGTGGCGGAGACCTCCGTAACGATCCCGGGAATACGCTATGTTATAGATTCCGGCGTGGCCCGTATCAGCCGATACAATCACCGCACCCAGGTGCAGCGCCTGCACATTGAGGCGGTCTCGCAGGCGAGCGCCAATCAGCGCAAGGGTCGCTGCGGAAGGCTGGGGCCGGGAATTTGTTACCGCCTCTATGAAGCGGATGATTTTGAGCAGAGAGACGCTTTTACCGATCCCGAAATCAAACGCACAAGCCTGGCCAGTGTGATTTTGATGATGATCGACCTTAATCTGGGAAGTATTGAGACATTTCCCTTCCTTGAGCCACCCTCACCGGCCATGATTCGCGAGGGTTACCGCGAGTTGTATGAGCTGGGTGCACTGGATGATCAGCGCCAACTGACGCGCCTGGGTCGTTTGCTGGCTCGACTGCCGATAGAGCCGCGCTTCGGCCGTATGCTGTTTGCCGCCGAGGAGGAGGGGGTGGTGAATGATGTGCTGACGATTGTGGCATCGCTCACGACGGATGATCCGCGGTTGCGTCCGATCGATCGCAGGGATGAGGCGGATCGTCTGCATGCACGCTTTAATACAGAGACTTCGGACTTTGCCGGTATCGTCAAGTTGTGGCGCTTTTTGGAGGAGGCCCAGGTCGACCATCGCTCTCAGGGGCGTTTGCGGACATTTTGTAGAAAAAATATGCTCAGTTACCGTCGTGTGCGGGAGTGGCGCGATGTGCGCGAACAGCTGGCCCGCCAAGCCAAAGAGCTGGGGCTGAAGCGAAACAATGCCGTTCAGAAGGATGAGGCGATTCACCGGGCTCTACTTAGCGGTTTGTTGTCGCGTATCGGCATCAGGCATGAGAAGGGCGACTATAAAGGCGCCCGAGGTGTTCGCTTTGCCATCTTCCCCGGGTCGGGTTTATTCAGCAAAGGCCCCAAATGGATCATGGCGGGAGAGCTGGTGGATACCACGCGTTTGTATGCGCGGCGTGTGGGTGCGATTAACCCCGATTGGGTGGAACCGCTAGCTGAACACCTGTGCAGTTACAGCTATCATTCACCCTACTGGGATGCAGAGACGGGATTTGTACGGGTGATTGAAAAGGTGAGCCTCTTCGGTCTGCCGCTGGAGGATGGCCGCCGGCGTGATTTCAGCCGTATCGAACCGGCGCTCTGCCGGGAGCTGTTCATTCGTCATGCACTGCTGGCGGGCGACATGCCGCGTAAGCCAAAGTTTTTGAAGCACAACTTGGCTTTGGTTGACGAAATGCAGCAGGTGGAGCACAAAACACGACATCGGCATGTGCTGGTGGATGAGGATCGCCTGTTTGCCTTCTATGACCGGCAGCTTCCGGCGGAGATCTGTAATGCACGGGCGCTTGGCCGCTACTGCGGTAAGCCCGGGACGGATCTGACTCCGCTTCATATGCGGCGCGAGGATTTTTCACGAGTCGAGCATCGCATGGACGGTTTCCCCGATAATCTGACGGTGGATGGAGAGGAGTTCTCCCTGAGTTATCGCCATGAACGCGGCCATCCGCAGGATGGAATTACGGTTACAGCGCCACTTTCGCATGCTGATGTTCTGAAGGGCTGGCGCGCGGACTGGCTGGTGCCGGGCGCATTGACGGAGAAGGTCACCTATATGATATACGGCCTCCCGAAGGCAGTGCGTAAGCTGATATCGCCGCTTGAGGAGACGGTTCGGGTATGTGTCGAAAAGATTACGCCCTATAAGGGAACACTGTCGGATGCGCTGCGGAAGGTGTTGGAGAGTGAGCGTGGAGTATCGCTGCCGCGCGAAGTCGTGACATGGCGTGAAACGGCTCTGCCGGTTTATCTGCGAATGAATTACAGAGTTTTGGATGACGAGGGAGACGTTCTGGCTGAAGGGCGTGAGCTTGAGGAGGTAATGGCGTCGGTCGGTCCGATAAAAGCTGTTGAGCCATCCTCCGGCGGCACCCGTGCAGAGTGGGAGCGGCGCGGGATTACAACGTGGGATTTCGGGGACTTACCCGACAGTATTGAGGCGGGAGAGAGTGGTTATGGAATCTACTATTATCCGGCTCTGATTGACCGCGTGCAATCCGTTGATTTGGAGATGTGTACAACGGCGGATGAGGCGGCGGGTCTGCATCGCGCGGGTGTAAGGCGTCTGTTTGCTCTGGCGCTTGGTAAGGAGTACCGCGCTTTATCCCGCAAGCCATCTATGCCGCTTGATGCGGCCACATATTACTCAATGCTGGGAGGCAAGCTCGATACGCTCGGTTCGGAGCTGGCACAGGCTGCTCTGAACCATCAGTTCCTGGATGGCTGCAAGCCGTTAAGAGAGCAGGCTGAGTTCGAAAAGCGCCTCTCTGCCGGCAGCGGCGGAATGCATAACAAGGTTCATGAACTGAGCCGTCTTGTTTCCGGGTTACTGAGTGGCGCCGCAGAGTTGAGTGCGCTTATAGATACGATGCCGGTGGAGGCGATGGAGGATGTGCATGTTCAACTGGCACATCTCGTTTTCCCTGGGTTTGTCGCAAATGTTGATGCCGATCAGCTGTCGCATTATCCGCGTTACTTTGAGGCCCTTCGCCGGCGAATCGAAAAGGCACGGCACAACCCCGCCGGCGACGCCCAGAAGGCAGCCCGGATCGCGCCTCACTGGGGTCGCTACTGCGCGTTGATAGCGGTGCGTCCGCGCCCCGCCTGCGATAGAGCTGCGCTGGCC
>CAZAKU010000100.1:0-3271 GCA_964485765.1 uncultured Lentisphaerales bacterium | reverse complement strand
GTATTCAACACCATCGATCTGGGCTAACATACGCTCGAGGCGTGACGAGACCAGTTTCTCGACCTCTTCCACTGATCCCTGTGGATACGACACAAAGATGTCGGCTACAGGGACTACAATTTGAGGCTCCTCTTCCCGAGGAGTTATGTTAAGTGCGAATAACCCGGCCGCTATACTTCCGACGATCAGCAGTATAGGCAGATTCCCGCGCAAGAAGCCGGCCACGATAGAGGTAAGGGGGGATGTTTTTGTAGCCATGACGAATTATTCCTTACTTTCGCCGGGAATCAGCACTCTCTCGCCGGGCTCTATTCCGGTTAGGATCTCTAAATCAGTTCCGTGCATATATCCACTCTTCACCAGGCGCTGGTGCAGACGGTCATCCCGTGCGACATATATAAATTCAAGTTGGCCTGAGCGTGTGATGGCCGAGGCCGGAATCGTAACGGCATCATGGGGCTGATCATTAACGCGCACGCGCGCAAATGATCCGGGTAGGATTTCGCTATCGGCGGCATCAATGGTTATCTTAATCATTCGTGTTCGTGTTACAGGGTCAATGGCGCTGACGATTTCGTGAACTGTGCCGGTTGTTGTCAGCTGCGGATACTCTATGCTTATGGGGAGGGTGGCGCCTATGGGCAGTTTGCCTATCAGTCGTACGGGTACGGGGAGTTCTATTCGCATGTGCGATGCGTCGTATACAGATAGCAGCAGCTGACCCGGTGCGGCCATGTCGCCCGCTTCTACCAGTTTCTTCTCTATCACGCCATCTATGGGGGATGTAATACGGGTATAGGTGAGCATAACATTCAGCCGGTTCAGGCCTGCACGCGCGGACTCGAATTGTGCGAGTGCAGCGTCGAATGCCTGTGCGGTAGCGGCATTCTCTTTGCGTAACATCTTTACTCTCTCATAGTCGGCCTTGGCCTGGTTCAGATGTACTTCAGCGGCCCGCTCCTGCTCTTTCAGCTCCCGATCATCGAGCGTTATCAGAAGCTCTCCCTTTTTAACCCTGCTTCCTGTTGCAACGTTGATGGTTATTATGTGGGATGACAGGCGTGATGTGATGTTAACATTCTTTGCAGATGCCGTTGTGCCCGCCAGCTCCACCCATGACGGGACCTTCTGGATCGTCGCGGTAATGAAGTCGGCATTTTCCGGTATGGGTTGTCCGGCTGCGACCTTAACGCTGCCCGGCTTTGTGCGCTCACGGCATGATCCGCCGACAAAGAGGATCAGGCCGGTAAGCACGGCGATTGAGACCACAGTTTTAATGATAATCCGAACTGTTTGCGAGGGTTGCTTCATTGTGTCGCCTCCGGTGTGTTGCTATCTGTAAAATGCCTGACTATCTGCCCTTCGGCGCGCATTATGGCAGCGTTTGCCAGCCGTACGTCGTAGAAGGATGTTGTACGCTGAGTGTGGGCCGATGCGCGACCGACCTGCGCTACAAGCAGAGTGCTTATATCGGCAGTGCCCTGCTCATATTGCACTTGTGTCATGCGTAGCGCCTCCTCTGCATTTTCGCAGCTGTATTCGGCGACGGTAAGTCTTTGCATCGCCTCAGTAAGGAGCAGGTGTGCCTGTTTCTTTTCGAATAATACGCGATTGGTTGTTCGTCGCTCCTCTTCGCGTGCGGCCTGCCAGGATGCTTCGGTTCTACTGTTGGCGTATCTGCGGTCAAAGCCGTCGAAGGCATCCCAGCTCAGGGTTACTCCTGCGAACCAGCTCTCGGCGGTTTCATCGAAATCTTCGGTGTTCATGTCGAGTTGCCCGAAGGCATCGATGTTTGGCGCTATTGTCCTGCGACTGCGCTGGTGGTTCAGGCGCTCCGCCTCGCTCATCGCATTTGCGGCTATCTGTTCAGGGCGCAGGTCGTCACTTGCGGGGTGAGTTTCCGGTGTGGCATGCTGCGGCGGGATCAGCTGAGATGGTGTAATGAAGGGCTTGCCTATAAGTGTATTAAGCGATTCCGTTGCAATCGTGGCTGCATTTTCGCTGCCTATGAGCGCCTGCTGCTGCTCCGCGATGCGGACGTTCAGGTTAAGAACATCGGTGCGGATTGCGGTTCCCGCATCGGTGCGTTTTTTGGCAATGCGCAGACTCTCGTTAAGGCTCTCAATGGTTTGCCGTTGAACAGCACTTAACTCGCGTGCTTTCAGTGCGACCAGGTAAGATTCTACAATTTTATAGGTGAGTTCATTGTTGATTGCGTCACGACGTGCGCTTGAGGCGGAGAGCATGGCATTGGCACTGTCGCGTCCCAGCGACCGCTGGCCTCCGTCGTAAAGGCGGTATTCCAGTCGGGCGTACAGGTTAATGTTCTCGGTGTCGTCAGGGTTGTTGGGGTCAAAATCCGGCGATGACATATCGAGCATGCCCTGATTGAGCTGCATCATGAATGCCTGACTCGGGTTGTTGGCGGCGGTGTAGGATCCCCCCAGCTGCACTTGCGGATAGAAGGGCGCTTTTGTCTGCATGACACCGGCATGAGCCTGCTTTATGCGCCAGGCTGCAGCTTTTGCTGATGGGCTTTCTTTCAGTGCGGCTCTTACGCACTCCGCCAAAGGAATTGAATTTGTAGCTGCCGAAGAATAGGGGACGCATAATAGTGACAGTAAGATCCATAGGTTTGGAGATCGGTGAAGAAGCATGTAGTCTCTCCTCTTTCATTTTCAGTATTGCAGAATGCCTGCACAACTGCTGGGGTCATTGTAGCGCATTTCTAGCGAATAGCAAATACGGGTTTTCTTCCTTCATTCCCGGCAGCAGTATGTACTGTCTCAGGCACACTAAAGGTCTCACCTTTCGACAGGCTCAGGATGCTTATAAATAGGTACACCCGCCTAGTCCGGGACGCGAGCCGGGATTATTTATCCACAAAACTTGAGCGTAGCCGCGACCCTTGAGCGTAGCCGCGACCCTTGAGCGTATCCGCGAATCCCTTCCCTAAGGCGCAGAGATCACAGAGATTAGAGGAGATTTTTAACCACTGATTAACACTGATTAACACTGATGGGACTCACCCCGATACAAGGTCGGGGCTCAAGTGAAGGGAAGGGCAGGGGCTCGCGAATACGCTCAAGTGATGAGAGGGGAGTCGCACGGCGGCTCAGCAACGCTGACAGAGGTTGAATGGAGTTGCTCATGCAGGCGAGCTTGCCCGAGCAGCGCCATTCATCCTCTGCGCGCCCCCTGCGGTGCCGCGGCCGTGCTCCCGGGAAAACACATTGTCCCACTCCCACTCCTAATCCTAATCGCCCCTCTA
>CAZAKU010000099.1:0-7620 GCA_964485765.1 uncultured Lentisphaerales bacterium | reverse complement strand
CTGGTGTCATAATCGGTACTGACGGTTTCAGGGTTGGAGTTAACCATTATCGTCTCGAATCCGGCGTCCCGCAGAGCAAAACTGGCGTGAACACAACAGTAGTCGAATTCGATCCCCTGCCCTATTCTGTTGGGGCCGCCGCCAAGAATCATTATCTTACGCTTATCTCCGGGGATGCTTTCATTCATCTCGCCGTACGTAGAATAGTAGTAAGGGGTATATGCCTTAAATTCAGCCGCGCAGGTATCAACAGCTCCATAAACAGGGATCAACCCCTGCTGCTCACGTGCCGCACGCACTTCATGCTCAGTAGCATCCAGCAGGTACGCTATCTGACGGTCGGAGTAACCCATCTCCTTAGCCTGCCTGAAAAGAGCAGAATCTTCACTCAGCCCCTTTAATGATCCGGCGGAGCGAATCTCCTCTTCATAAGCAGCCAGCTCTTCGAGATGGCGCAGGAACCAGCGATCAATCTTTGTTAACTCAAAAACCCGGTCCACAGACCAATCACGCTTAAATGCTGCCCTGATTTCAAAAATGCGTTCCGCCGTAGGGCGCCTGAGACCGGCCTCAAGCCGGTCGTCGCCAAGGGCCTCGTACGGAGCATCCTTACCATCGCCACCGAAACCGAACCGGCCTATCTCAAGTGAGCGTAATGCCTTCTGGAAGCTCTGCTTGAATGTCTTCCCTATACTCATCGCCTCGCCAACAGACTTCATCTGGGTGCCCAGGGTGTCATCTGCTGCGGCAAATTTTTCGAATGCAAATCGAGGCATCTTTGTTACAACATAATCGATCGACGGCTCAAAGCAGGCAGGAGTTTCACGTGTGATGTCGTTACATATCTCATCAAGCGTATACCCTACTGCCAGTTTTGCAGCAATCTTGGCTATCGGGAAACCGGTTGCCTTGGATGCCAGTGCGGATGATCGCGAAACGCGCGGATTCATCTCTATAATGATCATACGGCCATTATCAGGATTCAGAGCAAACTGAACGTTTGAGCCACCGGTCTCTACCCCGATCTCACGCATTACAGCAAGCGCCGCATCACGCATCTTCTGATATTCACGGTCGGTAAGGGTCTGCGCCGGAGCCACGGTTATGCTGTCTCCGGTGTGAACCCCCATAGGATCCATATTCTCAATCGAACAGACAATAACGCAGTTGTCCTTGCGGTCGCGCATTACCTCAAGCTCGAACTCCTTCCAGCCCAGGATCGACTCCTCGATAAGCACTTCCGAAGTTGGACTGTAAAAGAGGCCGCGTTTAACGATTTTTTCGAAATCATCATCGTTATAGGCTATACCTCCGCCGGTACCACCAAGGGTGAATCCGGGACGTATCACCAGTGGATATGCCCCTATTTTTTCACGGGCAGCACAAGCATCATCGTACGTATGCACCGAAGCGCTGACAGGCATATCAAGCCCGATCTTCAGCATTGCCTCTTTAAACAGATTACGATCCTCTGCCTTTTCAATAACATCGGCCTTCGCACCGAGAAGCTCTACCCCAAAGTGATCCAGAACACCTGCATGAAAAAGATCTATAGCCAGATTAAGCGCAGTCTGACCTCCAAGGGTAGGCAGCAGGGCATCGGGTCTTTCACGCCGAATTACCTCTGTCAGGGCGTCCACCGACAAGGGTTCAATATAAGTTCTGTCTGCAAACTCGGGATCTGTCATTATCGTGGCGGGATTACTGTTTACCAGCACCACCTCGTATCCCTCTTCACGCAGAGCTTTACACGCCTGAACACCCGAATAATCGAACTCACAAGCCTGACCAATCACGATCGGCCCGGAGCCAATCAGCATTATTTTCTTTATATCCGTTCGCTTGGGCATATTCCCTCGTTGAACATAGATTCCTTACACACACAAAAATTCCGTGTTTTATATCATAACAGGCTACGCACAACAAGATACAACTGTTACGCCGTCAGCAAAAGCCTATTCAATCCGGACAGCATAAAAGTGCTGCATACTTAACAATGAAGCAATATTATCTATACGGAATCGCGCTTAGAAAGCGCCGCCGCTACAAAATCACGAAACAGGGGATGCGCCGACAGTGGCGTAGACTGAAACTCGGGATGGAACTGGCACGCCAGGAACCATGGATGTGCCTCTATCTCCACCATCTCAACCAACTCGCCGTCAGGAGATTTTCCGGATAGGGTCATTCCGTTATCAGTCAGAGTTTTACGATAGGCGTTATTCACTTCATAGCGATGACGGTGACGCTCGGAAAAATGTTCCTTTCCATAGGCTGCATGAGCTTTGGTGCCGGGAGTGAGGACACAAGGATAGGCTCCCAGTCGCATCGTGCCCCCCAGGTTGGTAACAGACTTCTGCTCCTCCATAAGGTCAATTACGGGGTGCACAGCCTGCTCATTGAATTCAGTACTGAGCGCTCCCGTGAGACCACATACATTCTGCGCAAATTCCATAACCGCAGCCTGCATGCCGAGGCATATCCCGAGGAACGGGATACCATTCTCTCTGGCGTACTGAACTGCAGCGATCTTACCCTCGATACCGCGTGCGCCGAATCCACCCGGCACAAGGATACCTTTGGCACCTTTGAGCAGAGCTTCAGCACCGGACTTCTCAATATCTTCGCTCTCGATCTGCCTGAAACGCACACTCACTTTATTGGCTATTCCGCCATGCGTAAGGGCCTCATAGATACTCTTGTATGCGTCCTGAGTGGTAATGTATTTGCCGACAACCGCGATTTCGACCTCTCCGGCAGATGGAGTAATCAGGCTTTCAACCATTTTGCGCCAATCATCCAGCTTCAGTGAATTTGCAGGAAGTCCCAGCTGTCTGAGAAGAAGTTTATCGACATTCTGCTTTGCAAGCTCAAGAGGCACCTCATAGATTGAATGCTCTACATCCTTCTCTTCAATAACAAGTTCCTTGTCAACATTACAGAAAAGAGCCAGTTTATCGCGATGTTCCTCCTCCATGGAGCGTTCGCAGCGGCAGACAAGCATATCCGGGAAGATGCCGATTGAACGCAAAACGCCTACAGACTGCTGTGACGGCTTTGTCTTAAGTTCACCGGCAGCCTTAATGTAGGGGACCAGTGTTACATGCAGAAAAATACCGTTTTCACGGCCAATCTTCTGACGATACTGACGAATCGCCTCTAGAAAGGGCTGCGACTCAATATCACCAACCGTACCACCGATCTCGGTAATGACGATATCAACGTCTTCTGAATCCAGCGACCGAATAGCCGATTTAATCTCACCGGTTATATGCGGTATAACCTGAACAGTTTTACCGAGATAATCCCCGCGGCGCTCCCGCTCGATAACGTTCAGGTATATACGCCCGCTAGTAAAGTTACTCTCCTGCAGGCATGGTGTACCGGTAAAGCGCTCGTAATGCCCGAGGTCAAGATCTGTCTCTGCACCATCATCTGTAACATACACCTCACCATGCTGATATGGAGACATGGTACCGGGGTCAACATTGATGTAAGGGTCGAGTTTCTGCAGGCGAACGCGATATCCGCGACGCATAAGCAACAGAGCCACCGACGCCGCCGTTAATCCTTTGCCAAGAGATGAGACCACACCGCCGGTCACAAAAATATGTTTAGTCATTATTCTTTCCTGAAATCTAAAAAGTTATCGCTGCCAACCCAAATCCAACTCAGGCCAATTGCCCTCTAACGCATCTTTACCGGTCATCTTGCTTACATCCTGGGGATACTTTCCTGTAAAGCATGCTCTGCAGAAATCATCCTTCTTTTCGAACGGTGAGAGCAACCCCTCAACGCTCAGGTACCCCAGAGTATCGGCTCCCAGATAGTCGCATATCTCGTCAACATTCATCCTTCCGGCAACCAGCTCCGAACGCTTGGGAAAATCTATACCGAAGAAGCATGGGTGAGCTACAGGAGGGCACGAGATACGAACATGGATCTCTTTTGCTCCGGCCTCACGCAACAGGTGAATTCTGCGTCGTGCGGTTGTACCCCGCACGATGGAATCATCAATCACCACCACGCGCTTTCCGCAGACTACCTCCGGCAAGACAGCCAGTTTCATATCAGCCCCGGCGTCACGCTCGGTCTGCTGCGGCATAATAAAGGTACGGCCCACATAGTGGTTACGCATAAAGGCAAGATCCAGAGGAATACCGGAAGCGTGTGAATAACCCAGCGCGGCCGAGTTACCGCTATCCGGCACCGGAGCCACAATATCTGCTTCAACGGGAAACTCGTCAGAGAGGCGCATTCCGTACTTAAAGCGCACCTGATGCACACTCTCCCCGAAAACCCGGCTATCGGGCCTGGCAAAATAGACCAGTTCAAATACACATTGCGCGAGATGCTTCCTCGGCTCTCCGAACATTGTGCAGTGCAGCCCGGTAGAATCGGCAATTACCAACTCGCCCGGTTTAACATCACGCACATACTCAGCACCGGTCTGAGCCAAAGCACAACTCTCGCTTGCAAAGACCCAGCCATCACCGATCTTACCTATGCAGAGAGGCCTGAAACCACTCAGGTCGCGTGCTGCCATCACACAATCACGCGTCATGAGAAGGAAAGAAAAAGCGCCCTCAAGTTCGCTCAGAGCTCGCGCCACGCGCTGCGGACGATTACGATAATGAGGATCTGCCAGCAAGTGGACCAGAACTTCACTATCCATGCTCGTCTGAAATATCGCCCCGGCCTCCTGATACTTCGATCTCAACTCCCTGGCGTTGGTAAGGTTTCCATTGTGAGCAACAGCCCACACACCATCAACACACTCGGCAACAAGAGGCTGTACGTTCTGGATACGGGTTGAGCCGGTGGTCGAATAACGAACGTGACCTATACCGCAGTCACCTGAGAGGCGGGACATTGCATCTCCGCCAAAAACGTCATTAACCAGCCCATGGCCGCGCTGAGCGTGCATGGTCTTGCCATCGCTGACAACCATGCCTGCCCCCTCCTGACCCCTATGCTGCTGAGAGAAAAGGCCCCGGTAAATTTCATTGGCGGCTTCTTTAACACCGTAGACGCCATAAAGGCCACAATACTCGCGTGGCTTATCCTGCCCCTGAGCGGGGCTGTTGCCCCGACACGGACTGCAAAAAAAATCATTCATTCCCGTTCCCGAATAGTTAAAACGCACAGTTGGCAAAATCACCTCTGCGCTAAAAAGTGCCACCAATAAACACCCGAATCCTAGGGTGTAGCGGCACCATGACTGAACGGGAAGCAGTTTTTATCAGAGAAGGTCAACTCCGTCAAGCCTGCATTTATTTAAAACATCATCGGGCCATACCCCAACCTGCACCTCACCTATGTGCCGCTTCTGCAAAAGCAGCATACAGAGACGGCTCTGACCGATACCACCGCCGATCGACTCAGGAAACCCTCCATCCAGCAGAGTCCGGTGCCACATCAACTCCGCTCTATCCTCACATCCACGTACACGTAGCTGTTCACGCATTGTTGCTGCATCCACACGGACACCCATCGACGAAAGTTCAAAGGATCGGTTCAAAATCGGGTTCCAGACCACAATGTCACCATTCAATCCATGGTGACCATCGCCTGTAGGCGTCGTCCAATCATCATAATCGGGGGCTCTGCCATCATGAACATCCCCATTCGGAAGCACTCCCCCAATACCAATCAGGAAGATTGCACCATGCTCTTGGCATGCCAGGTTTTCCCGCTCGACCCGTCCCTTATCGGGATAGAGGGCCAGCAGCTCTTCCGAGTGCAGAAAAACAATATCATCCGGCAACATAGGTTCAAGCGTATACGTTTCACAGATCGCATTTTCAGTCTGCTTAATCACATCGTAAATTATGCGAACAGTCTCCTTCAGTGTGGCCAGAGTCCTCTCCTCGGGAAGTAACACCTTCTCCCAGTCCCACTGGTCTACATAAACCGAATGCATGGAGGTCCTCAGGTCATCTTCATCGGGACGCAATGCGTTCATGTCGGTATACAACCCGGCCCCCGGCTTAATGCTATAGCGTGCCAAAGCCATACGCTTCCATTTAGCCAGAGACTGCACCACCTGGTACTTGGCGTCATCCATCTGCAATACGCTAAATTCAACCGGACGCTCTACTCCATTCAGGTTATCCTGAATACCTGAGTCACCGGCCACCATAATAGGCGCCGATACCCTGGAGAGAGATAATGCAGCCGACAAGGTGTCCTCAAACAGCCGCTTCAGTTCCAGTATTGCCCGCTCTGTTGTTAAAATATCCATTATTTACATCCCTCGCATCCATCCCAGCAGTAGGTACAGAGTTTGCTCTTAGGCAGCCCGATTGCCTCAACCAGATCATCCAGCTTCTGGAACTGCAGGGAGGTCAGATGCAGGCGCTTACGAATACGTTCAACCATCTCAGCATACTGCGGCGTAGACGCATCGGCATATACACCGGGGTTAGAGGTGTTTTCATCGCCCTCCATCTCCTTGATAGCCTTTCGAGTTGCGAGATCCAGAATCGAGCGTGATCTCGAGAAATTAAGAAATTTACAGCCGTAAACCAGTGGCGGACAAGCCGGACGCATATGAAACTCTTTTGCGCCATAATCGTATACCCGTTGAACGATATCCTGCAACTGTGTGCCACGCACGATCGAGTCTTCACAGAAAAGAAGACGCTTCCCTTTAATTAATTCAGGTATAGGTATCAGTTTCATCCGCGCAACCAGATCACGTATAGACTGATCCTGAGGCATGAAACTTCTCGGCCATGTAGGCGTATATTTAACAAAAGGCCTGCGATACGGCACGCCGGCTTCTATAGCGTATCCGATTGCGTGAGCAGTACCGGAGTCAGGTATACCGGCAACGACATCTACCTCATAATTGTCGTTTCGCGCCAGGGCCGCGCCACAGCGGTTACGCGAATCCTCTACATTAATGCCTTCGTAGCAGGATGACGGGTAACCGTAATAAACCCAAAGGAAGGAGCATATCTGCATCTCATCGCCCGGAGCTTTCTTCTGCTCAACACCTTCGGCAGTCATCAGAACAATTTCACCGGGGCCCATATAGCGCTCAATCTCATAATCCAAATTCGGGAAAGCGGAGGTCTCAAAGGTTGCTGCGTAGGCACCCTCCTTCTTCCCGATAACAATCGGTGTTCTACCCACGCGATCCCGAGCCGCATATATCCCATCATCCGTCAAAAGCAGTATCGAACAGGAGCCTTCGATAGCAGCCTGAGCGCTCTCAAGCCCTGCAGTGAAGGAATCCCCTTCATTAATCAATGTGGCTATCAGCTCTGTGGGATTGACCTCATTTTTGAATATCTCGGAGAAATGGGTATGTTTCCGGCCATAAGCTTTCTTTGAAAGTGCCGCAAGATTCTGCACAACCCCGACCGTGGCAATAGCGTAAACGCCAAGGTGAGATGCGACAAGGATGGGCTGATCTTCATAATCGCTGATAGCGCCAATACCCATACTCCCCGACATATTCTTTATGTCTGAGTCAAACTTCGAACGAAACTGTGTATTAGATATATCATGAATATGCCTGGTAAAGCCCTCTCCATTCTTAATGGCAAGACCACCCCTCTGCGTACCAAGATGTGACTGATAGTCAGTCCCAAAAAATAGATCCCACTTGCA
>CAZAKU010000098.1:0-14463 GCA_964485765.1 uncultured Lentisphaerales bacterium | reverse complement strand
GCTGTATTCAGGCCATTTGAATGAGAAAACGAAGAGGCGTCAGTAGATAATCAAACCTCACTGCACCCCTTATAGAGAAAATATCCGGACTAAGTCTCTTGACATGGCGACCGCTAAAGTGTAAATCCACCCCCGCAACCAAGCAAGAGTTCTGCTATTTCAGCAGCTCTCCTCTTTTCTTCCTCCCCCGGCGACGAGCAGAAGAGTAAATTAATCGTCGGACAGGAAGAAAATATGAAGAAGCCTCTTAATGGCGTCTTCGGGCTGTTGCTGCCAAAACTTGGCCAAGCAGTATCCGAAGCCGGCTACCACACACCATCACCGATTCAGGAACAGTCTATCCCTTCATTACTGGAAGGGCGCGACATGATCGGTTGCGCGCAGACGGGAACGGGGAAAACAGCAGCATTTATGCTGCCGATCCTCCAGCATCTCGAAAAGAGTCACAGGCGTGCGATGCCAAGAAAGCCTCGTGTCCTCATTGTGGCTCCCACCCGGGAACTTGCGGCGCAGATCCGCGACAGTGCCAACACGTATGGCAAACATACTCAGAGCAAGTGCACTGCAATTTTCGGAGGAGTGGGCCAAAGACCTCAGGTTGATGCTCTTCGTAGAGGCGTCGAGATCCTCGCCGCGACACCGGGGCGCTTAATAGATCTGGCTGAGCAGAAGCATATCGATCTTTCTGCTGTAGAGATCTTTGTTCTGGATGAAGCTGACCGCATGCTCGACATGGGATTCATCCATGATATCAAAAAGATTATTGCAAGGCTTCCCAAGAGAAGGCAGTCACTCTTCTATTCCGCTACGATAGAGCCGGAAGTTGTTAAACTGGCACGTACTCTGGTATCGGATCCTGTACACGTCACAATCACGCCGGACAGACCCGCCGTTGAACGTATCGTTCAGAAGGTCATGTTTGTCGATAAGTCCGACAAGGATGCTTTGCTTGTAGAGCTTCTTAAAAACAAAGATCTAGATCGAGTCATGGTTTTTGTCCAAATGAAGCACGTGGCAAACAGAGTTGCCGAAAAGCTAGGCAAGGTGGGAATTTCCGCTGCTGCAATCCACGGCAACAAGAGTCAGACTGCACGTACGA
Source organism: uncultured Lentisphaerales bacterium (assembly GCA_964485765.1). Taxonomy (GTDB): domain Bacteria; phylum Verrucomicrobiota; class Kiritimatiellia; order RFP12; family CAZAKU01; genus CAZAKU01. The sequence continues at coordinate 13,364 of CAZAKU010000098.1, read as the reverse complement.
AAGCATTAGCCGAATTCAAGAACGGCAGATCACGCGTTCTGGTTGCAACCGATATTGCCGCACGCGGCATAGATGTAGACAGTGTCTCTCATGTCATCAATTACGGCATGCCCGCTGAAGCGGAGACATACGTGCACAGAATCGGCCGTACGGCCAGAGCCGGAAGTGAAGGCGACGCTATCTCCTTCTGCTCTGCACCGGAGCGCGATTATCTGCGTGCTATCGATAGACTTGTCCGTATCCCGATTCCTGTTGACCTGAAGCATAGATACCACTGTGAAACATCCATGAACGCTACAGGAAAAGATGCCCGACCAGCCCCCAGAGTTCAACGTCCTTCCCGGAAACGGTCAGGCAACCGCTCTGGTGACAGAGGACGCAATAACTCCAGATTCAATAAGCAATCCTCCGGTCGCAGGTAGTATTCCCCGCTTTCGGACGTTGTCGGAAGCAACAGGACCAAGCTCCTCCGGCACACTCAGAATGCCATGCGCTGCCAGCCTTTGCTGTTGGAATCGAGGGGTGGGATTCCCAGGATTTCGCGGCCGCGCCGGACATAGTGCCGGTAGGCATCAAGCGGGGTGCCATTGGGGATGCGGTGGTCGAGCCCGAAGACGATACCACCGCTCTCGGCCATGAGGGGCTGGAGTTTGTACTCCAGCTCACGGTCGATGGCATCGTTTCCCTGACGCAGGGCATGCTTGTCAATACCGCCACTCATAGCAATCCGTTTGCCATACTGCTTCCGCAGGGCAACGATGTCCATGCCTGCAGCCGGCTCCATGGGGTAGATGCAGGTCAGGCCACAATCGAGCAGCGCGTCGATGACAGGGTTGACATTTCCGTCCGTATCCTGCTGAAAAATGCGTCCCCCGGCATCGCGAACTATATCCCATGCCACCCGGTAGTAGGGCTGCATGTGTTCCGTGATCTGGATGGGGCCAATCAACGGCCCGGATTTGCCGGCAAAGTCTTCATGAACCGACAGCTGGTCGATCGTGATTTTCCGGCACACCTGCTGGAGCACGCGGGTCGCTGTGTCGGTGATGGTGGCCATGATGTCGGCAATCAGCTCGGGCTGCTGGTAATAGGCGACACAGCCCTCCTCCTCGCCCATCAGGTTGCGCACCATATCAAAAGCGCCGGGGATGTTGGCCAGCACGAGACGGCCCTCCTGCTGCGCCTGTGCGGCCTCCGCAACCTTGTCCCAGTTGATGCGGTCATCGCGATAGACGTAGTGGTGCTTTAGCCGCAGCCAGTCGTCCATGGTTTTAACCGGGTAGTCCAGTGGCAGCGGGATGGTCGCGGTTCGTTTATCCAGCTTCAGCGTCCGGCCGAGGAAGTCGCGCTCGATACGGTGCGTCGCGCTCTCCTCGAGCACCTCGGCGGGACGCGTATCAATGGCCCCGGTAACGGCACCGCACCCGGTGCGTTCGACATAGTCCCAGTCGAAAGCGACCATCCCGATCTCATCCTCGCTCGCGCCCTGCGCCCGCCACTCCTCCGGCAACCCGATCAGGGGGCCAAAAAGCTCCACAAACATGGGGCGCTCAAATTCACCGAATGTCATCAAATCCAAATACTGCTCACGTGTCCACTTCATCCTACACTCCCTTTTATTGATCGCACCGGTCCGCCGCCCACGGACTACCGTGGACAAGACGCTGATGTGCGAAAGGGGCATCCCCATCCCCAATCGTAATCGTAATCATAATCGTAATCTCACTCCCGCAAAGTTTCCCGTCGCGGGCGATTCCATTTTGGAGGCTTTTTTTGGACTAGCGACTCACTGACTAGCGACCATCAGCATTTGCTGCTTCTCGAGCGCCTCTTTACGCTTCTCAACCTGCAACTCACGATGTTCCTCGATCAATTTCATTATATGTGCTAGTTCCGCCTGACGCTTGCTCATGAGCTCTTTAGCCTTTTGCTCCCATAGAGTAATCATCTCCTTGTAGTTACGAATAGATTCACGCAGTTCTTCACATACCTCAGTAAACTTCTCCTCCCACTGCCCGACATATTGATGCATAGTGTCATACGGAAATTATTAATACAAAATGATTTGCGCCGGTTGGCTACCTGGATCTATCAGGGCAATCATACATACGATACAGGCGAAAGTGTTTATTGGATGTGCGGGTTCTACGGCCGGGAGGCGAAAAACATCCACCACGCGGTTTCTCATGCGACAGTACTGCTTCTTCAACAATCTCAAACCTGAATCCATCCCACTCAGGCATATCGTAGGGGGTCAGGAAGAAAGCAGGGCGATCTGGCATCTCGCTCATTACAGTCCGCCAGGCCTTCAGATGCCCGGAAAAATCTTTATATACATCCCCATTAAGCGTCAGGGTGGGAATTCCGTACACCCGCTGCATTGGTGCGCCCAAACGGGCATAATCACACAGCAGAATGCCATCATCATTCTTTACCGGTTTGGCAAGCTTCTTAAGGGTTCGCGTCATACCCCTGTAATCACGCAACTTATAAAGTGGCAGCATACTCCTGGCATGCCACCCGCAAAGCAACATTACGAAAACAAGAGGGATGTAAACAAACCATGCCCGCTTTACAGGTCGCCAGCGTTCAGGAACCCAGGCAGACAGCCCTATCACAAAGAAGGGTACAATCAGCGGAAGCATATAACGCGAAATAAACAGGTCATAGATAACCCCTACCGATAGCAGCCCGAGCAGCGATAATGCCAACAAAATAACGATACAGCGTCCGCGACCCAACAGCAGGCGTATTGTCCCGGCTAGCGACAATAGGCAAAGAGAAAGGGAAAGGAAGGCTGCCACACTGCGAAAATCGGTAAGGGCCATATGAGCGAAATGATAACCCGTAAACTCCCGCTGATCCAATGGCGTTCCGGACAGATACAGGACGACCAGTAACACAGGAAGAAGCAGCGCCAGTGCAACAGCAGACACATGCATGGTCCGCGGAGCCATTTTATCGGCAAAACGCCACCACGCGAAATATGCCCCCACAACAATGACACCATCAATAACCACGGCTGCCACCAGAACAGCAACCCCAAAATGGGTGGATATCAGCGGGAGAATATAAGCTGTAATGTTGTAATGATCTGTCAGCCACAGCGCCTGCAAAGCAAACAGCAATCCCGCTGCCGCACCAACCGCATGCACCCCGATCAATGTCTTCCAATTGCGCAGCAGCATACATGTTGCCACAACAAAAAAGGGCCCTGTCAAATATAATGCCGTAATATGAAAAAATGGTGCAATCCCAGCGGCAAGAGCCCCCGGTAGCAACCATATACGTTTCCCGTCCGAAGCAGAGCGCATCACCATCAAGACGGCAGAGAACGACAAGAAAGCTGCCGCGAATTCCGGCCGGGGCATGCGCCCATGCCACATCACAAGGGGGTTGAATATAAATAGTGCCATCGCCACTGGAAATGCCAGTTCACTGCGAGTAACCCGACGTGCAACCAACCCGATAACAAATGCAGCCAGCAGCACAAACAACGGCGTGACCCAGTAAGCGCCACGCAAACTGCCAGATGCCTTCGCCGCCCCGGCCAGCAACAGCGCAAACGCCGGCTGAAAGCGTGGGCCCAGACGGGCGGCTTCTACATCCACAACATTCAGGGCATTGTCCCGTGTCCACCCAAACCCCTCATGTGCATAACGGAACAGATGACGCGACTCCTGCGGGACATGCGACAGAATCTCATCGCTCATAAAGAAGGAATCGTTTTGGGAAAAGGTCACGCCGGCGTGCAGATAAGCGGCCTCATCCTGCCCCGCCAGCAGCGGTTCATGATAACGCCCGAGAAGTATTGCTCCGGCGACAACACAAACGGCAAACCCCAACCAGCCTACACGTGAAACTGTGGCACGCGCCTCCCTGATGTCCGCCGCAAGAATAACCACGAGTAACAGCACCAGCAAAAGGGCCAGGGCAATGATCATTCACCGACCTCCTTCTCTCCCTCACGCATTCTCTTAACAGATGCCGGCACACCGAACGCAACCGCCATCGGGGGGACATCGCGCGTAACAATTGAACCGGCACCAATAACTGCGCCATCACCGATCGAAACGCCATCAAGAACTATGCAGCGCGCGCCTATCCAGACATCGTTGCCGATTACCGCACCGCCGCGTGTGTCGAGCCCCTGCTCGCGCATCGGTATATCTGTACGGTTAAAGGAGTGTCCCGCAGGCCCTATATATGAGTATGCAGCAATCATACAATCCGTGCCGACCCGAAGGTTGCCATTGGTAACCGCCAGTCGACAGTTTCCACCGACGGTTGTCCGGGCACCTACACTCACTTCGCCGTTACGAATATCAAAAACCGTGTCGCGGCTTATCACCACGTCATCGCCAAGCTTAATACCGCCGTCCCGCACGCTGAGCTGCACATAATCACCAATCATGCAACCGGGACCAAGCCGGATATTACCCGGCTGGCGGAGAACAACGCCTACGCCCAAAGTACTGCCACGCCCAAGCTCGCCAAAGATTCCGCGATAAAGCCGCTGCCGCAGGAACAACCCCACTGCCCCCGGCCAGAAGCTTAGAAAACCGGTTGCCATCTCATAGCGCATAAAAGCCCACAGGCCCGGTTTGCCCACTACGAGATCACGATAACGCTTCAATGCCGACGAACCGCCCGCCGCATCATTTACTTCTGTTTTTTCTTCAGCCATTGATCTATCGCCTCCACGAGCTGATCCAATATGATCTGATCTGTCACAGCCCACGCCTTATCTTTTTCGCCACGCTTGATTGTAATACTTGTACCGAAATAGTGATCTGCCTGAGGAACCATAACATGCTCAACATCTCCCTGCATAGAGGCAACCAGATCCCTTGTAAAACTCAGCTCAGGCTCAGGCTCAAGTCCACCCTCAATTAGCAGAAGCGGTTTGGGTAGGATTACGCCCCTGAACTGCCCAATATCATAACTCTCAAGTACACCTCTGGCCGCCTCTTCGGACATCACCTCTGCCAGCCCCAGATCACGGCTCTTACGCTTCTGTACATACCGAATACCACTTTCATCACCCTCAAGGAAGCGTTCACGAATACGCCTGCCGGGGCTTATAGATATCACCAGGTCAGTCATCTCAGAACGCATCCCGGCGGCGACAGCCACCCCTCCCCCAAAGGAATGGCCAAGGATCACCCAGCGTTCACAACTCTGCAGCTCCTTAAAATCATGCAGCGCCTCAACGACCCTCACAGCATCGTCAACAAATGGTAGATCATCGGCCGTCAGGACTTTGTCCGGACCCTCAGAACCTCCGTGCCCCCGCTGATCCAGGTTACATACGGCATATCCCATAGAAGACAGCTCATCGGCAATTGCGGGATACAGAGCCAGCTTCCGCGCCAGCACGTTACTGCCATGTATAAGCAGAATTGCAGTGTCTGGTCTCGCAAGGGGAAGATACAGGTCCGCCTGCAGTGAGGTGCCTTCAATACTGAAAGTCACCTCCTTAACCCGTAACGAATCAACATAAATAAGGGTACCGAGCGATACCAGCGCAATTGTAAAAGCGCCACAGGCCCGTACCCATTCGCGCGTCATACGCTTTCTGAGTGAAAACACTGCCCCCGCTTCCCCATGTTTTGGCGGATGCACCTTAAGCAGCATAAAGACAATCCAGCCGGCCAGAGCAACAATCAGGTTCTTAGCGCGAAGGACGAATCCAACCGCCAGCGCTTCGGAAGGGCTCAACCCAAGATGACCGAGGAAGTAAACCAGAGCGCCCTCCATCAACCCGATAGAGTTGGGGGTCAGTGGCACTGCAGCGACAAGTAATACCATCGGCACAGCAATCGCAAGACCGCTAACATCCACATCTATTCCGAGTGCTGAACAGATAACCGCAGCATTTACCACTGTGAACAGATGAAATGAGAATGAATAGAGCAGTGACAACGCCAGCACACCATGTTTGTCGCGGAAGAAGAAAACCACATCCAGAAACTTCTCTAACTTACGCAAAGGCTTTGGCAGCCATTTACTCCTGGTCACACTCAGCAACAGACGTTGCAGGGGAGGAAAGAGCAGAAACGCAACCATGGCAACAAGCAAACCGCCCATCACCACAAGGAAGATAGCCATCGGCTTACCGGCAATCAGAGATGGTCGCAGGGCCGCAGTTATAAGGCCCACCGAGATCAAGCCGATAAACCCTGTAAAGCGCTCCAGAAACACCGTACCAAACGCAGTCGACTGGCTGCCAATCCTCTTACCGAGAACCAGACTGCGGGCTGCATCACCGCCGACATTACTGGGGGCAAAATTGTTAAAAAAGTACCCCACCAAATATAGTCGGAACAGACTCTCAAGCGGGACCTTTACGTCCCTTGCCCTTAGAAACAGCTGCCACTTCATGCAGCTGACAAGGATGATTACCGCCGAAATAAGCAGCAGTACGACCACATAAAGAGGTGAAATGTCCGCTATAGAACCGAGCGTCTCACGGATGGGGATCTTAATACAAAGCCATACAATCAGGCCCACCCCAATAAGGATTTTCAGCAAAGATACCAGGGAAGAGCGTCTCTTTTTCTGCTTTCCGCCCTCACTATCCTGCGGCCGGGAGTCGTTACTCATCCATCTTCCCCGCTCAGGTAGGGTTTCAACAGATCTGCGCTATGGGCCGCCTTCGCTTTTTCAACCGCCACTATATCGGCCAACTCTACGCTCAGTGTTTCACGACGTTCCCAGGTACTTCGAATAAGATCCATCATCGATTCATGTGTCAGCTGCGGAAACTCCATCATCTGCGCATCCTGCTTAATGCTCATCATATAACCGCGATTTTTAGGGGTAGCTATGATGCCGATAACCGGTGTCGCCGAAGCCGTTGCAAGTATCAGCGAATGCGTGCGCATTCCCACATGTAACTGTGCTCCCGCCAGCACTCCCGCCACATCCTGATAACTGTAATCACGGTTTGTCACCAAGGGGACCTTATCCCTGTCGGCAACATGCGAAAGCACCTCTTCAACAATCCCCAAATCCATTGGCTGTGTACAAACCATAACGGTTGCTGCACGAAGATCACTGCGGGTCTGATCAATTACGCGCCCCATCAACTTACAGTACTCTGCCCTATCAATCGCCTGCCGCTCACCGCGCACAAAGACATCGAGGTAACTGTTCACATTAAACGTCACATAAGGCTTACAGGAATCAAACCCGCGTTCAGAGGCGATCTGCTTTACCCTTTCGCTATCGGATGGCACCACATTGAGCGCACAGTCAGCTCCCGTCACCGCATTGCGCTCTGAGCGTCCGATCTGCTGCAGAACATCCTTCGAGGGGGGATCACGAACAATGATATCCTTTGCCGCATCAACCACACGCTGCATACACCATGCTCCCGAACGGGTTGTTACCGGCCCCAGGCTGACATTATACAGTACAACGGGAATCCCTCTGCGTGCAGCCAACGGCAACACAAATGCCATAGTCGACAGATAGTTGAAAAGAGGATTAAACAACTTCAAGTCAAAAAGTATTGCGTCTGTAACCAGTATCAGGTCCGACCGCAATGCCGAACGGAAGATCGGAATTCCCGCGATTTTCAGGCTAAGGTTCCAGGGCATCATCCCTACTGGCGTCACATTGTGCTCACTGTAGCTACGCTTCACAAAGGCCTTATTAATTGTCGGTACATCGTACTGAATGTCACTGTAGCGCGCATCTATATCGTTCAGAACCCCGCCAAGGATAGCCGCATCGCCAGCATTTCTCCCCGAAAAATTCCCGATTACACAAACCCTCTTCATACAATCATACCTGCTCTGAAACTATTTAATGCCCCTCAACTGGGCAACACATCCATAAAAACCAGCACGAACCACAAGGACTGCGTAGGTCCGGGGTGGTGTAAACCAAAACACATCTGCTTCCCGAAATCGGTCATCAGTAAGCCCGGAACAGATCAATTACGCTCTGCTGTCCCCAGCCACGATCTAAGCTTGTTATAGCCAACGAAGTGGTCAACCATAAACGGAACCATGTACTGCAGCGGAAGCCCGCGCACGGTCTTACGACAGAGACGATCACAACGACGGCACATATCGAGTGCGTCGAGGTCGTTCTGCAGATTGTCACGCAGGTCACGATACTGCTCCCCGTTCCAGACCTCCTCAACCGTCTGCTCCGCAAGGTTGCCCATAACCATCTTGGCAAAAAAGTCCTGTGGGCATGGGGTAACATCGCCATTCCAACCAACGACCATTGCATACCATGGGAATGTACATTTCTTGTATGTCTGTGGAGTTTCGCGCTTTGCCATCTCATCCTCGGCCCACACAAACTCCTCCTTAACAACGACCTCATTCACCCCTGCGGCAAGGAACTCTTTATGCAGAGCGGCGGCCTTTTTCTCTGCTTCAGGAGAGATCTCCTGACCTGCAAAATTAATTCGCTCAACCACAACATAAGGTAATTTCTTGCGTGACTTGCGACGCAGCTCAAGCAGCTTCATCACATTCGCCACCGTCTCATCAAAGGTACCGCCTATACGAACCTTCTCATAGGCATCCTTCTCAAAGCCATCTATGGAAAAAGAGATCAGATCCGGCTGTGCATCAATAATGGCGGCGGCTTTATCCTCCGTCATCAGACATCCATTGGTATGAAACCGCACCCGGATATCGCGCTCCCGCGCGTAACGGATCATGTCGAAAAGTCTCGGATTAAGTAAAGGTTCCCCGCGATGATGCAGATTAATATCGCCGACATGCCCTACCACCTGATCGATAACCTTAGTGAACAGGCCAAAATCCATGGTACCGCGGGCATCCCCGGACAGATCCTTATTAGGGCACATAGTACACTTAAGGTTGCAATAAGAGCTGCTGTCGAACCACAACCTGATCGGGCGGCTCTTCAGAGAGAGATTCCCCGCCTTATATTCCTTCATGATCGCGTAAAGACGCTTCGCTTTCTGTAATCGGTTCATAGACAGAGTATCGACTTTCCGGCCCCGTTCTGTCAATACGAGTCCTGATGCCATTTTGGGCGACTTTCCCGCATGACACCGCCGAAATACACCGGCCGACCACCCGCACACACCGGTTTATGCACTACATTTTCAGCTCAAAGGTGGTGGAACTACCGCAAAAGGTAGCATCTTCGGGCTGGGCGCCCCCAAGCCACACCCGAAACGTCCCGGGCTCCACAAAGGCATTGCCGGCATCGTCAAAGAGGGTCAACTGTTCGGGATTCAGCTCAAAACGAACCGTTGCCGATTGGCCGGGCTCCAGCGAGACCCGTTGAAATCCTGCGAGACGAATGACCGGGGCAGGCACGCTGGTTTCAACATCCTGCACATACATCTGCACAATCTCGTCCCCGCTCCGCTCTCCGACGTTCCGCACCCCGGCCGTGACCACCAGAGGTGTCTCCGCAGTCATCCGTTCCGAGCTGAGAGTCATTGCGGTGTATTCAAAATGCGTGTAACTCAGGCCGAACCCAAAACGATAAAGCGGGTCCTTCTGGCCGAAGCGATAGGTCCGGCCACACATCGCATAATCGTCGAAAGGCGGCAGATCCTCCGTCCGGGTGGGGAACGTCACCGGCAGTCTGCCGGAGGGGCTCACCTTACCGAATAACACATCTGCAACTGCCGTCCCCCCCTCCTCCCCCGGATACCAGGCATACAGAATGGCGGCAGCTTTCTCCGCAATCTCCGGTATGGCAATTGCGGAACCTGCGAGCACGACAACGATCACCGGCTTGCCCGTCTCAAACATCATGTTCAGGAACGCAACCTGATTTTCCGGCAATTCAACCCGATCGCGATCGCCCTTAATTTCGGACAACAGTGCATCGCCCTCCTCGCCCTCAATCATCTCAGAGAGTCCAACCACCGCCACGACAACATCATGGTTCTTCGCATCACCCGTACACCAGTTCAGCGGATTGGAGGGGAGCTGATTCATCAGGCAGCCCGGCTTAAACTCGACGCTCACCCCGGTGGGCGCCTCCTGAGCAATCCCCTCAAGAATCGTCGTCATCTTCCCGTTCAACCCGTAGTAGTTCCCCATCAGGGCATGCACATTGATGGCATTGTTCCCCGTCACAAAGATACGCGACACCTCTTTCCCGAAAGGCAGGATCTGATCACGGTTCTTCAGCATCACGATCGACTTCTGCGCCACCTCGCGTGCAAGCTGCCGATGCGCCTCGGAGTCCACCACGGAGGGATCAATACGGGAGTAGGCCACCTCCTCATCCGGGTCGAACATGCCCAGCCTGAAGCGCGTCGCCATCACCCGGCGAACCGAGAGGTCAAGCACCTCTTCAGACACCGCGCCCGTTTGGAGCGCCTTGAGCAGAAACTGGTTGTAGGTGGCCCCGCAATTCAGGTCGCAACCGGCCTCCAGTGCAAGCTTTACCGAGGCGACCGGCCCCGACGTCACCTTGTGATGCTGGTGGAAATCATTAAGTGCCCAGCAATCCGAAAGAAAGTGGCCCTCGAAGCCCCAATCGTCACGCAAGATCCCCATCAGCTCATAGCTGGCACACGCCGGCTCACCATTCACGCGGTTATAGGCGCCCATTACCGCCTCGACCTTCGCCTCTTCAACAAGCCGTTTGAAAGCGGGCAGATAAGTCTCGTGCAGATCGCGCACAGAGGGGTGCACATCGAAGCTGTGCCGATCGGCTTCAGGACCGCTGTGCACGGCAAAATGTTTGGCACACGCGGCACTCTTCAGATACTTCGGATCATCCCCCTGAAGCCCCTTCACGAATGGGATCGCCAGCTCTGCCGTCAGGTATGGATCTTCACCATACGTCTCCTGCCCCCGCCCCCAGCGGGGATCGCGGAAGATGTTAATGTTCGGCGTCCAGAAGGTTAATCCCGCGTAGCGGCCGCGATTCCCGAGCTTCTGTGCCGCATGGTATTTTACACGGGCTTCGTCGGAAATCGCCGTCGCCACACGATGCGTAAGCGAGCGGTCAAACGCCGCGGCCAGACCGATAATCTGCGGGAAAACCGTCGCTCGCCCATTCCGGGCTACGCCATGCAGACACTCATTCCACCAGTCATAGGCCGGGATCCCCAGTCGCTCAACCGGCTGTGCCTCATGCATCAGCAACCCGGCCTTCTCTTCAACCGTAAGCGCATCGATCAATGCATCGAGCCGTTCATCCAGCGACAATTGTGTATCGAGCCATTTCTTATTCATACTTCATCTCCTCTTCTCTTCTCCTCAAGTTAGCCCAAAACCCCCGCTTAACCCAGAAAAAATTCCGGACAGACGAGTTTCAAAAAAAGGTGTAAAAAGAATCAGTGTAAAACAAAATCACGTAATGTAATACGTTGGAAATCAAATGACAACTTGTTCATAATCAACAAGTTGCACCTTAACGCTCCTTCAATATCATATTAGGCGAACGTTCGCCTAATATCGTGTACACGATATATTGCGAAACAAAACAGAGGCAATATTCGGAAATACAGAGGGAATTCGCCGTATATTGCGAACAAACTTTTTGCGTTTGACGTAGAAACCGCTTAATGCAACAGTGATTATGACGTTTGAAGTGACGCATTATTAATATTGATCTTAAATTACGAACGTTCGTACAATAAGTTGTTCGGCAGGGAGATGATGATGAAACTTACGAGACCAGTCCATTTGTCGCTGATCGTGATCGCAACCCTTTTGCTTCTCTGGAATCTCGTCTTCGCCTGGTCCCCGCGTCAAGTCGGCGGGGATGCCGCCCACAAGGCGCTCGTGTGGACCAAGTACGCCGCCGGCCTCATCAAGGCACTGGCGTACTATCTTGCATTCTCCATTGTCGTACTCGGGCATGCAATCTGTTCGCGGAAACCGGATCAAGATGCCGAACAAAGAGGTTGAAAAGACGGCCTGACGGCCGCTTCTCACCTCAGGCGTTCAGGTGACATAAGAATGAGCAGACAAGAAATGAAATTAGCCGAGATTACGTTTCGTGAGGCAACTGTGGACGATGCGGCACTGCTTGCAGATATTGCGATGCGCGCGTTTGCCTGGGATCGAGAGAGGTATGGTACCATGCCTCCTCTCGGTACAGAGAACGAACAAAGCGTGTTTATCGAAAAGGATGACTATTTTGCCATTTGCCTTGGCGCCCAAGTCATTGGTGCTATTGGTGGTCCAGTGTGGGATGAGACTTCTCGTGTTATCGGCCCCCTATTTATTGATCCCGAGTTTCACGGTCAAGGTGCGGGGCGCAAAGCTGTCGAGTTCATACAGAACACATTCCAAGATAAACCGATTTGGTGGGTTAGCACGCCGCACAAGAGTTATCGTAATCAGAAATTTTATGAAACACTCGGATTCAGGAAAGATCATGAGATTCCTCCCGACGATGGAATAAAGAATGCTCCGGAGGACTTTATGCTATGTATATATCGAAAGCAGAATAGCAGCCAACAATCCGTCGGAGGCGACGCTTAACAGCGCGCCTCAACGGTATCGTTATGTTTGAGGAAAGTATTATGTTAAGAATTCTTAGCCTACAATTCATTGGCGTCTTCTTTGTTTTTGCATTCTCATACAACTCACAGGCTCAAGAAAGCAAACCTGCCGAACCCAGAAAATCACCAGCACTACCAGAAGAAGCAAAACCAAACCCCGAAGAATGGGTCCCCCTTCAAAAGCAGGGCCTCTTGTTTCGTTTATCGACTGACAAGCAGGTATACAGGTTGGGTGAAAAAGTCGTTTTGCGTGCAGAGCTAAAGAATAAAGGTGACACCGAACTGAAAGTGTTCCCCATTAGCAAAGTATTTGGCAATTTTCCTGGTGAGGGCATAACCATCAAAGGACCAAAGAAGATAGAGTATGTTGGAATGCACAAAAACGCCCCTTTACCGAAGAAGGTAATATTACCCCCACAGACGACCATTTCATCCGAATGCTTAATTGATGCACGGTTTAAGGGGTTTGGGGGCAAAGGCAAGTACCAAATATCTTGTTCAACAGGGCCAGTCAAATCTAATGTATCGATATTGATTGTTGAGGTAGAAGAATAGGTCAAACATAACCAGAAAATGCACCAGGTCCAAACACGCTGGCATGCTGCTTGCAAACCGCGCAAGCAGCATGCCAGGTCTTTGGCCGGTGATTTAGGTCGTTAGAAAGAAGGGAGTTAATACAATGAAATCCGTCACGGCGTGCTTACCAATAGGAATTGGAGCTTTGCTGCTCATCTATATTTTTACCTTTGGCGAAATCTGGAATAACCATTCAGTTCAAAGCTACATGGTCTTTTGTACTGGAGTGATATGCCTATGTCTAGGGTTCATGACGATGGCATTAGTTGATAACAAATCAAAATAAAGACTTCTAACCAATGGGTGCTGA
>CAZAKU010000097.1:0-5453 GCA_964485765.1 uncultured Lentisphaerales bacterium | reverse complement strand
CTACCAGTGCCGATGAGATGAAGATGCTGGGTAATCTGAAGGAGATCGGGCAGCCGCCGGAGGCGTTTGATGCGCTTGTGAATGGGCTGGATGTTGAGAGGAAGAAGCCGTTTCCGGATATCTTTGTTAAAGCGGCCGGGCTTTTGGGGCTGGAGCCGGAAGATTGTATGGTGATTGAGGATGCGCCGGCCGGTATTGAGGCGGCGGGAGCGGCGGGGTGCAGTAGTCTTGGGCTTACGACGAGTTTCAGCGTGGAGCAGTTGAAGAGTGCCGGGGCAGGAGAGACCGCCGCGGATCTTGAGGATGCGAGAGCGCTTCTGAGTGCTATGATGGCGGAGTAATCTCGCCATCCACTTTTCACGGCCCTTCGGGCGACCCCAACTGCTCCTCGGGTGCCACCCCTGCGGGGCCGGAGTGGGTTGTGCGGTTGCTCCTCGGGTGCCACCCCTGGAAGCTACTTTTGCCGCTACGCGGTGTCACTTGGCGGGGCTGGAGTCTGGGCGTTGGAGAGTGGGTTGTGCTCTAATTCCCGTGCGGTCCACCTTCTGTGGTTGTGAGTTGTGAGTCATGAGTCGCTGGTCCTGTCGTTTTTGTCCTTTCCCCGATTAGTCAGATCAGTCGAATCCGTCGGATTAGGCCTATCGGTCAATCGCTCATGGTTTCCGGACAGGGCGGGCTTGAAGGTGCCCGACGGAGATTGAATTGTCGTTACAAAACTTTCCCTCTCTGCTAAGATTCGCCAGTTTTCAGGGAGATCTCTGCGGTTTGTGCGGGGTCTTTCTTTTGGGTGACGAGTATTGGCCGCGTATACGGCCGGGAGATGAAGATGAATCTGGGTGATGAACTTGAGTTGGTTGTTGATCAGGTGGTGTACCGCGGTAGCGGGCTGGCACGGCATGATGGACGGGTTGTTTTTGTGCGCGGAGTACTGCCGGGCGAGAAGATTAAGGTCAGTTTGACGCGTGTTAAGAAGAGCTTCGCCGAGGCACAGCTGATAGAGGTCATTGATGCTTCACCGGATCGTATTACTCCGAATTGCCGCTTGCCGCAGGACCCATCGGTACCGGTGCCGGGATGTGTATACGACCATATGTCGTATGAGGCCGAAGTCGCAGTAAAGGAGTCGCAGCTCCAGGAGCAGCTGAAGCGCTTCGCAGGGATTACGGATGTGGAAACGAAGCCATCAGTGGTTTCTCCTGAGTCGCTGCATTATCGCAATAAGATTGCACTGCACTCGGTTATGGATGGTAATGTCCTTGGCTATTTTGGTGAGGATAACCGTACTGTTGTAGATGTTCCGCAGTGCCCCCTGGCTGTCGCACCGATTAATGAATTGCTGACTACGCTAAGAGACGATGCGGAATTCCGTACTCGTATAAACCGGCGCTCGACCGTTACGCTGCGCTGGACTGAGCAGGATGGCGCTCTCTTTTGGATTGGTAAGCCGGAGGTTGGCACACCTAGCCTTACGCAGAGTACCCCCGTGGGTGAATTGCGGGTTTCCAGGCGTTCCTTCTTCCAGGTAAATGACGCGGTGGCTACGAAGTTGGTAACCGCGGTGTCAGAGAAATTGGGTGCTATCGCCCCGCAATATGTTGTAGATCTCTATTGCGGAGTAGGGGTGTTCGCATTCGCCGCAGCTCAGGCGGGAGCGAAACATGTGCTGGGAATCGAGAGTGATACCCAGGCGGTTCGTGTGGCTGAGCAAAATGCAGTAGCGCTTGAGATCTCCGCCGAGTTTGTAAGCGGGAAGTGTGCGGATTATGCAGACTCAGCACTGGAACGCATCCGCGGTAAGGGAGCAACAGTGGTTATCGACCCGCCCCGTACAGGACTGGAGCCGGAGGTCGTTAAGGCACTGTTAAAGAATCCCCCCGCAAACCTGCTTTATATCAGTTGTGCCCCGGATACACTGGGCCGTGATGTTCGCCTGCTGCGTGAGGGCGGGTTTGAACTGAATGAGGTAACTATGTTTGATATGTTCCCGCGTACGGCGCATTTCGAGACACTGGCCTGGTTGAGCTACAGGAAGTAGTGCCTGATACGCGTGACGTACCTGTGTTTTGGCTTGGAGGAGAGGTTATGACGCGGGATGCTGTTGAGCGGATGAACGTATTGCGTATTGCGGATAGAGAACTTTCGCTCTCTGAGGCATTTCGCTTTCTGGCAAACCGTAAACAGTACCCCATTGATAAGCTGAACTGGAGCGATTTCAGCTACGCTCCCAAAGCTAGTGTTACATCAGGATATGCCGGCAGGAATCTGTATCTGCTGTTTTATGTCAGGGAAGATTCAGTAAGAGCAAAGTACAGTGAGCTGAATTCTCCGGTTTGCCGCGACAGCTGTGTGGAGTTCTTCTTTTCGCTGGATGAAGAGAATTATTATAATTTTGAATTCAACAGTATCGGTACTCTTCTGGCCGGGTATGGCAGTCTGCGGGAGAATCGTACGTTGCTGCCGTCTGAACGGGTTGCAGGGATAAGCTCTGTATCCAGCATGGGGCGTGAACCTTTCGCTGAGCGTGTCGGCAAGATTTGCTGGCAGATGACTGTTGCTATACCTCTTGAGGCGATGGGGATTAGCGGGGATGTCGCTGGGCAGAAGCACCGCTGTAATTTTTATAAGTGCGGGGATGAACTTTCTGTCCCGCATTATCTTTCATGGAATCCGGTTGTGAGTGAGAAACCTGATTTTCATCGGCCTGAGTGTTTTGGCACAATCGTGTTTGAATAATGTTCCAGCTATGACTGCAGGATTTTTCTGTTGTCGATCACGCGGGTGGCTTTGCCGTCGAAGCGTTCAAGTGTTTGCGGGTCGACAAGTTCAATGGTGGCGTGAAGGCCGGTAATAGTGTGGATCGCCTGTGAAATTCGGCTATGGATGGCCTGCATGTCGCTCATACTGTCGGAGAATATCTCGGGAATAACCTCTACACGTACTGTGACCTCATCGAGTGTTCCGGGGCGCTCCACTACTATTTGGTAGTGCGGTGCGGTTCCCTCTACGCGCAACAGGGCCTCTTCGATCTGAGAGGGGAATACATTGACGCCACGGATAATGAGCATATCGTCGGTTCGGCCGGTTACCCGGCTCATACGCACACTGGTACGACTGCAGGGGCAGGGCGAATGGTCGAGAGTGGCAATGTCCCTTGTGCGGTAGCGAATAATCGGGAAAGCCTCTTTGGTGAGTGCGGTGAATGCCAGTTCACCCGGTGTGCCGTCGGGAACGGGCTCAAGTGTTTCGGGGTCGAGGCATTCGACGATAAAGTGATCCTCTGCTATATGCATGCCGGTGCGGTGCATGCACTCACCACTGACCCCGGGTCCGATAACTTCGCTCAGTCCGTAGTTATTGAATGCCTTTATCTGCAGTGATGACTCAATGCGGATGCGCATATCTTCGGTCCATGGTTCACCGCCGAGGTGGGCAAATTTAAGAGCCAGAGACTCACGCGGTATATCTGAGTTGGCTAGAATTTCGGCCAGCCGCAGGGCGTAACTCGGGGTGCAGATCAGGATGTCGGTCTGAAGGTCCTGCATCAGCATCAACTGGCGTTCGGTGTTACCCCCGGCGGCCGGAATGACGCCTACGCCGATACGTTCGAGTCCGTAGTGCAGACCAAATCCCCCGGTGAACAGTCCGTAGCCGAATGCTATCTGTGCGGTGTGTGATGCCAGCGTACCACCCGCAACCAGGAACCGGGCCACAAGGTCGCTCCAGGTTTCGATATCGCGGCGGGTGTAGGCGACGAAGGTGGGCTTGCCGGTGGTTCCGGATGAGCCATGATAGCGAACTATCTCCTCGCGCGGTACGGCCAGGAAACCGAGAGGGTAGTGATCTCTCAGGTCTGACTTGTTGGTGAATGGCAACCTTTGCAGGTCCGATATCGATTTGATATCGGATGGCTTTATGCCTGCTTTTTTAAAAGCACTGGCATAGAAGGGGACGTTTGAACAGCGTGAGACTACATCGCGCAGCCTTTGCTGCTGAAGAAGTGTGAGTTCATCACGCGAGAGACATTCCGCTTCGGGCTGCCATATCCTGCTGGTTGAGGGGGGATTTATTGTCACGTTAAAGGGGCCTCAAATGGTGTCAAAAAGGCTGCATTCATCAAGCACACGATGTCCGGCAGCATTAAGAGTGGAGACAGCTTTATCGGCATCGTCGAATCGCATAACCACTACCGCGCTGTCGTCCCGGTGAAAGGAGAACGCATACATATATTCAATATTTATAGATTCGGACTGTAGCGTTTCGAGTATTCCTGCCATTCCGCCGGGGCGGTCGGGTATCTCGGTTGCGACCACTTCGCGGGTATTTACAACGAATCCGGAATTGCTAAGTATGTCGCGGGCTTCCTCCCAGTTCTGTACAATCAGGCGCAGGATTCCGAACTGCTGGGTGTCGGCCAGAGACAGGGTGACAATGTTGATTTTAGCTTCGGCCAGAGTCTTGCAGATTGCGTTCAGGTGCCCGGGTTTATTTTCCAGGAAGAGTGATAGTTGCTGAATCTTCATGTCGGGATCTCCTTTATTAGCCGTTAATGCCCGCCGGTAAGGGCGGGCACTGTGTTGACGTGGAATCAGTTGATATCGCGATTATCGATAACGCGTTTGGCCTTTCCCTGTGAGCGCTGGATGGTGTGTGGCTCAACCAGTGTGACTTTCGCGCGGATATTAATAATTCGGCTTATAGATTCTGTTAGTTCACTGCGGAGTTTTTCGAGTGAGCGGATGTCGTCGCTGAAGTGTTCGGCGGTGACCTCAACCTGTACCTCGAGCTTATCCAGGTCGTGTTCACGTGTGAGTACGATCTGGTAATGCGGCAGGGTCCCCTCGACGCTCAGCAGTGCGATTTCTATCTGCGACGGGAATACATTGACGCCGCGAATAATAAGCATGTCATCGCTGCGTGCACCGACTCTTGCGATGCGGCGGATTGTACGTCCGCAGGGGCAGGGCTCGGACATGATGCGGGTGATGTCGCGCGTACGGTAGCGAATCATCGGCATCGCCTGTTTGCTGAGGGTCGTCAGCACCAGCTCCCCCTCGGTTCCATCGGGCAGTACTTCGCCTGTTTCGGGGTCGATAATCTCCGGGTAGAAGTGGTCCTCGAAGACGTGTAGCCCGTCGCGGGTCTCGCAGGCACTGGCCACGCCGGGTCCGATGATCTCGCTCAGTCCGTAAATGTCGTATGCCTTTATTCCGGCCTCCTTCTCGATGCGCTGGCGCATACTGTCAGTCCAGGGTTCAGCGCCGAAAATACCGGCCTTCAGAGGCAGGTCGCGAATTTCGATTCCCTGCTCCTGCGCCGATTCAATCAGGTGAAGGAAATAGCTTGGTGTACTGCAGATTGCGGTTGCACCGAAGTCTTTCATTACCATTATCTGGCGTTCGGAGTTGCCGCCGGAGATTGGGATTACAGTTGCGCCGAGGGCCTCGGCTCCGTAG
>CAZAKU010000096.1:0-2958 GCA_964485765.1 uncultured Lentisphaerales bacterium | reverse complement strand
ACCAGGTTGGTTGGGTCCTGCTGCAGCCATAAACTCCATTCAGTGTCCGGCTCTTCTGACGCAGGAGTAGGGCTGACAACGTCAGCCGTGACGAGGTGTGCGCCTGAGGGCCACTTCATTAAGCCGATATCGCCTGAATCGATCATTTCATCGATAAATGCTTTTTCCATATCGAGTCTGCCAGTGAAGTTGGAATTCATCTGTACGCGATATGCAGCGTGGTCGATCTGGCGGATATTGTTAATAACAATAGTTTTCTGAGATTCTGCCAGGACTTTCAACAGTGACGGGATGGCGATGAGAGCCAGCAGAGCGATGATTGCAACAACAATCATGATCTCAACGAGTGTAAAACCTTCTTTACGTTTCATTTGGTATGTCTCCAATGTATGTGTGTGTTGTACTTAACCTGGCCTAAGTGCCCAATTAAGATAGTGCTTGTTATGTAGCATAAGCCGTACCATTACAGTCGTCACTAGTGGTCATCTGCTGTTTTTTGAGACTTTTTGGCGGTATTTGCTCTTTTAATACTGGTTTTTAATAAAATGATGTGAGTTGGTTAAAAGTACCCTTAATCTTTGCTACATAGCCGTGCTTCAATGTAATCTGAATTCGCAAAGCTGATATACGTTTTTGGCAAACTTGCGAAAAAGCTACTACTCTTCGTCGGGAAGTTTGCGGTAAAGCGTTGCCAGGCTGATCTTAAGTTTTCGTGCTGCGGCGTCCTTATCTCCATTACAGAGCTCCAGTACCTGCTGCAGGTACGTTTTCTCTTTATCCCGCAGGAATGCTTTAAGCGATTTTCCCTGGTAGGGAATGTCAAGGGCTTTATCCATATGGCCGGGGTGAAACACTACAGGTGTCGATGATATTCTGGATGGGATATCATCGCATGTAATCTGACCGTCGGAACAGAAGGTTAGTGCGTGTTTTATCGCATTCTCAAGCTCTCGGATATTCCCGGGCCAGTTATATGCCTCGAGTATGTCACATACATCCTGAGATGGTACCGGCGGTGGGGATGGACATTCTCTCTGAAGGAAGTGAGCAACCAGCGGAAGGATATCTTCCCTTCTGTCACGCAGGGGCGGCAGTTCAAGCGGAATTACGCTCAACCTGTAGTAAAGATCCTCTCGGAATGAGCCTGCTGCTATAAGTTGCTCCAGAGGTGAGTTAGTGGCAGCGATTACCCTGGCATCTACGGGTATGTTGACGGTGCTGCCAACTCGGCGCACCTCACGCTCCTGTAATACACGCAGAAGTTTTCCCTGTATACTGAGTGGTACAGAGCCTATTTCATCCAGAAAAATAGTTCCACCGGTGGCTGCCTCGAAGAGGCCCTTTTTGTCGACTGATGCACCGGTGAACGCACCTTTGACATGGCCGAACATCTCTGATTCAAGAAGGCTTTCCGGCAGGGCTGCGCAGTTGACAGCCAGGAAGTCATTTTCGCTGCGACGGCTGCAGTTATGCAGGGCCCTTGCAATTACCTCTTTGCCGGTTCCGCTCTCGCCGGTTACCATCACTGTTGTGTCTGTTGGGCCTACACGGCGCACCATTTCGCACACCTGTTGCATTGATGGGCTTTCTGCTACGATGCTATCGAGCTTGTATCTTGTCCCCAGACGTGCCTTAAGGTCACGATTTTCATTAAGGGTCCGACTGTAGTTAAGTGACCTTCTTACC
This sequence comes from uncultured Lentisphaerales bacterium, assembly GCA_964485765.1. GTDB lineage: Bacteria > Verrucomicrobiota > Kiritimatiellia > RFP12 > CAZAKU01 > CAZAKU01. The sequence continues at coordinate 1,272 of CAZAKU010000096.1, read as the reverse complement.
GTTATAAGCAGTTCATCGACTTTGAATGGCTTCGTGATATAGTCAAAGGCGCCTAGCTTAAGGGCCTCTATAGCCGTCTCTACGGAACCGTAGGCAGTTAACATTATTACGCTTACAGTGGGTCGTTCGTCATGAACCAGCCGCAGTAACTCCATTCCGTTAATAGGCTTCATGCGGATGTCCGATATCATAAGGTCGAATTCCTGAGTCATCAGAAGCTCTTTCCCCTTTGCTCCTCCGAGAGCCGGCGTTACTTCATAGCCCTCTGCCTTTAACAGTGTCCCCAGCACACTAATAATACTTGGTTCGTCATCTACTAACAGAATTCTTTCCATTTGGCACCTCGGGTGGTTATACCTAAATTTAGTTGCTATATCTCAGGGCGTCGTCGCCTGGGCGGGGTTAGGTTGTAATTACCGATGCAAGCTTGAAGATCGGCAGGAAAAGGCTGGTGACAATGCCTCCGATTATTACACCCAAAAAGACCATAAGCAGCGGTTCAATAATGGAGGTCAGTGCGGTCAGGGTGGCGTCAATCTCATCGTCGTAGAAATCTGCCACATTAGATGCCATTGCCTCGATCTTGCCACTTTTTTCTCCTGCCTGGAACATTCTCACCATCAGCATTGGGAATACACGCTGATTCAGAAGTGCTGCCGAAAGAGGTTCACCTCTCTCAACAAAGTCACGTGCTTTCAGCAGTATATTCTCGGCAACTTTATTACCTGTTGCTCCTGCGCCAATCTCAAGAGATCGTAGAATCGGGACACCATTGGATATCAGTTCTCCGAATGTTCGTGCAAACCGGGCAGCAACCAGCTTGCGGTTGAGCATCCCGACGATAGGTATTTTGAATTTGAACTGGTCAATTGCCAGGGCTCCTGCGGGTGTGCGCTTCCACCATCCAAGAAGATAAACTAATCCAATAATCACGCCCAGAAGGATCAGTCCCCGCTTGCGGACGAATATACTGAAATCCATAAGTTTTTGTGTCATGTATGGAAGTTCTGCTCCTAGCTCATCAAACATACCGGCAAAACCCGGGACAACAAACACAATTAGCAGGGTTGTGATCAGAAAAGCCAGGCATAGCACGACTATTGGATATGACATGGCCGACTGAACCTTTCGTCGCAACTTCTCGGTTGCCTCAAGAAGCTCGCCCAGACGGGATAGTGATTCAGCAAGGCGTCCGCTACTCTCTCCGCCGGAAATAATATTGCAATAAAGATTACTGAAAACTGTCGGGTACATAGCGAATGACTCGGATAG
>CAZAKU010000095.1:0-8398 GCA_964485765.1 uncultured Lentisphaerales bacterium | reverse complement strand
ATTTCTGGGAGTGAGATTCTTCATAAATAGATCAAAACGCTTTCTGGGTCACCTCTTCGGATGACGGTGTTACCCTTGAAGCGGAGATTCCGGGGGTTGATCCCGAGGCGGTAGAGGTGTCGGTGATGGGTGATGAGCTCATGATACGGATCAAGTCGCTTAACAGTGACGCGGCCGATAAGGATGCAGAGAAGGCGGCTGACGAGGTCGAGTATCAGTTCTCGCGTACATTCCGGCTCCCTTTCCGTGCCGAGTCCGATGCTGTTAAGGCTCAATGCAAAAATGGCATACTGAGTGTGACGGTGCCGAGGTCTGCGGATGAGAAGCCAAAGGTTGTTTCAATAACCGTCGAATAGATGCCTGCCAGTGTGATGCCTGACAGAATATTTGGATGCCGAGCTCTCCTGTGCTTAATGCAGGAGAGCTGTTTACCCATTGGTCGTGGTCATTACTCTTGAGCTGATGCGCCCAATAAGGTACTGTTCGTACGCCTTTCAGGGCAGTCTGTATGCTGCCTAAATATTATGAATGGAGTTTGGTTAGAATGCCTGATATCGAAAATGTATACCCGGCGGAATTTCATTTCCGGATTATTGCTAATGCGCAAAGCGCACCAGAAGATGGAATCCGCTCTTTTTTGGCTGATTACGATGTGACCTCGCCTCTGGAATCGTCCCAATTATCGAAGGGGGAGAAGTACCGCTCATTCGCCGTTTCGGTCAGGGTGAGCTCTCGTGAGGAGCATGATACTCTTGACAAGGGACTGCGTTTGCAGGATGGCGTGAAGATCGTACTCTGATCGGCATCTGCCGGGTGAGTCGTAACAGTATGCCTCATTTTGACTGCTCTTTGCCATTTTGGTGCCATTTTGGTGTCCCCCTTTGATTGACCCCCGTCAATATGCAATGTATGATTGTTATTCCTGTTGGCGTCGGTTCAGGATGTACAGCAGGGATAAAGGACTGGCTTGTGTTAGCGCGCGATCCCTTTGGTTGTGACCGGGCAGTTCTTTCATACGTAGTCTTTGGAGATGCAGATAAGATATGGAACCAGATAAAAATACGAGAGAAGATCAGCCACCTCCTGTCCCACCGCAGGATCCTCGACCAAATTCACCGCAGCAGGATTCCTCCAGCGCAGGTGAAGCTGCAAAACCTCCCCGTGGCCTCCTGGTGTGGGTTATCGTGGCCTCGATGATGTTGGCGATGTGGTACATGTTCTCCGGCACATCATTCAAGGGGGAAGAATCCGGGCTGGGTGAGCTTTACGAAAAACTGGATAGTGATTCCGTGAAATCCATTGACGTGGTCCACGATAATTACGCCGGTGAGGTGCATTTGAAGGTGGAGATGAAGGAGGGTATCCAGCCCGAACAGATTGCCGTAGTTGTGGGTGGAGGCTCTGCAGTAATAGAGCAGCTGGAGCAGAGGCCCGATGTTTTAAGTGGGAAAATAAAATTTAGGCACAGCAATTCATCAAACGTTTTACAGCAGTTACTTGGGATGGTTCTTCCGGTTCTGCTCTTCGTTGGTGTTGTTTATTTCCTTTTTGTGCGTCCTATGCGTTCAGCCGGTCACGGAGCAATGAACTTCGGCAAGAGCCGTGCAAAGATGCTTAATCGTGAAAAGAATAAGGTTACGTTTAAGGATGTTGCCGGAATCGAAGAGGCTCAGGAAGAGGTGGAGGAGATTATTTCGTTCCTCAAAGACCCCAAGAAGTTTCAGAAGCTCGGGGGACGTATACCCAAGGGTGTCCTGCTGATGGGTGCTCCCGGCACAGGTAAAACGCTGCTTGCAAGGGCAATTGCCGGTGAAGCTGATGTTCCCTTTTTCAGTATCAGCGGTTCTGACTTTGTGGAGATGTTTGTCGGTGTAGGCGCATCGCGTGTACGCGATATGTTCGAGCAGGGAAAGAAGAGTGCGCCCTGTATAATATTTATTGATGAGATCGATGCCGTTGGCCGCAGCCGTTTCACCGGAATAGGTGGCGGGCATGATGAGCGCGAGCAGACGCTGAATGCTCTCCTTGTTGAGATGGATGGTTTCGAGACTCAGGATGGTGTTATAATTGTTGCCGCTACTAACCGTCCCGATGTTCTTGATCAGGCCCTTACGCGCCCCGGTCGTTTCGATCGGCAGATTGTGATTGACCTGCCTCCGCTTGAAGGGCGCTTGAATATCTTGCAGATTCATGCACGCAAGATAAAGATGGCGGAATCGGTTGAGTTACGCAGACTTGCCCGCGGAACCCCGGGGTTCTCGGGAGGCGATCTCGCGAACCTGCTTAATGAAGCAGCACTTCTGGCCGCCCGGGAAGGCAAAGAATTTGTCGAAATGGATGATCTTGAAGAAGCTCGTGACAAGGTGCTGTGGGGTCGCGAACGGCGCAGCCGGGGGCTGGACGACAAGGAGAAGGAACGTACCGCCTATCATGAGGCCGGCCACGCTCTGGTTCAACAGGTTATGCCCAATACCGAGCCTCTGCATAAGGTGACGATTATTCCGCGCGGAATGGCTCTGGGCGCTACCATGACATTGCCTGAAAAGGACCGCAACAATTACAGGAAAGTTGAACTGCTGGGTATGCTGGCTACCTTTATGGGTGGGCGTGCGGCGGAAGAACTTGTCTTTGACGATTTTAATACCGGCGCCTCAATGGACCTTAAGCAGTCTTCACGTATGGCACACAGTATGGTTTGCGAGTGGGGAATGAGTGAACATATGGGGCCCTTGAGCTTTGGCGATATTAAGGAACTTATGTTCCTCGGGCGTGAGGTCTCCCGTACCCAGGAGCACAGCGAGAAAACCGCACGGGATATCGATGCCGAGGTTAAGCGCCTTATAACCGATGCCTATGAGACCGCAGTGAAGGTTATTAAATAGAACCGCGACAAGCTCAAGATGATCGCCGAACGCGTGATTGAATTTGAAACTATTGATGGCCGCGATGTTGAAGATATTGTCAACCTCGACAGGGTCCGCTCTGCTGAAGAGCGGGAGGCAGATTCCGCTGATGAGAAGGGTGACTCCGATGCTTCGGATGAGTCCGTGAAAGATCTCTCTGATGCCGACACCGATGCTGCACAGGCTGCAGAGGTACCGGAGAGCAAAGAACCTGCAGACGTAGAGATCTCCTTTGATGAGATCTCATCGGACGAGGAGACCCGTAACGAGGGTGATTCGGTGTAAGCTTAATCTGTAATGCGTATCATTTATCAGGAGGAGATCACGGGATGCAGACGGTGAGCATATGGAAATGTCGTCACCACGAGTTGTGTTTCACGGATCGTCCTCTTCTGATGGGTATTTTAAATGTAACTCCCGATTCTTTCTCTGACGGCGGGTTGTTTTTGCGTACCGAAGATGCTGTTTCGCATGCCCGGGAGATGGTCGAAAACGGCGCCGATATAATTGACGTCGGGGGCGAAAGCACACGCCCCGGTGCAGCAGCAGTCTCGCAAGAGGATGAGTTGAAGAGGGTTATTCCTGTAATAGAGGCGTTGAGCAGTTCTCTGTCGGTTCCTATCTCCGTTGATACAATGAAGTCGGCCGTGGCACGCAGGGCGGTAATGGCCGGAGCTTCGATAGTCAATGATGTCTCTGCCGGAACAAACGATTCCGAATTACTCTCAATAGCCGCGAAGTACGGTTGCGGGGTGGTGCTTATGCATAAGCAGGGCGATCCGCGAACCATGCAGCAGAATCCTGTTTACGACGATGTGGTACGCGAGGTCGGTGAATTCATGGCAGCGCGTGTCGCCGCGGCTGTCAGCTCCGGCATTAAACGGGAATGTATTGCGGTTGACCCAGGGATAGGGTTTGGCAAGAGACTCGAGCATAACCTCGCCCTTTTGAGGGCAACGCGTGAATTTTCTAAAACAGGGCAGCCTCTTCTTATCGGACTGTCACGCAAGCGGTTTCTTGAACAGCTAACCGGTCGGTCTGTTGATCAGCGCATGGCAGGTAGTCTCGCCGCATTGGTTTATTGTGTTTTGGAAGGTGCGGCTGTCATGCGTGTTCATGATGTTGCGGAATCACGTGATGCAGTCAGTGTTGCTATGGCACTGTCCGCTTCTGCAGGTGCTGAAGGAGGGGAGTGATGTTTTTGTTTGGTCTTGGCTTTAGCGATATTATACAGATAGTGATTCTTTCTATTGCTCTTTACTATATGTTTGTTTTCTTTAGGGGAACTCGCGGAGCGCAGGTGCTGGTGGGTCTGACGCTGCTGATTCTTGTTCTGATAGGGCTGACGCAACTGTTTAACCTGGGTGTGCTGAGCTGGATACTGCGCAGCTTGTCGGTCTATCTGGCATTGGCACTGCTGGTTATATTCTAACCCGAAATTCGCAGGGCACTGGCGGAGCTGGGGAGACAGCCGGTTTTCTCCGCAACAGCCGAGAGACGCAATATGGTGGATCACCTGGTGCAGGTGGCGGTAATGCTGGGTGAACGCCGCATCGGTGCCCTGATGGCTATTGAACGCGATATCGGGCTGCGTAACTATCAGGAGAACGGCACGAAGCTTAACGCCCCCTTGGTTCCGGAGCTGCTGGCAGGCCTCTTTTTCCCGAACACACCATTGCATGATGGCGGTGTAGTAATAAAGGGCAACCAGATAGTCGCCGCGGGTTGTGTATTCCCTCTCTCCGGTAAGTCGGAGTTGAGTAAGCAACTTGGAACCCGTCACCGCGCAGCGGTCGGGCTGAGTGAAGAGACTGATGCCGTGATAATCGTGGTTAGTGAAGAGACCGGCACAATATCGGTTGCGTACCGTGGTCGCCTGAGTCGCGGTATGGATGGTGAGCACTTGAGACGTCGTCTCTCCGGAATGCTTCTGAGGGGCGGTCTGGGCGCCAATCGCCGCAAAGCTCTGCGCGAGCAATTACGGATCTTCTTCTTCGGAGATGGTCCCGGGAATTCATCGCAAAACCGGGAGGGACAATCATGAGGAAGATCAATCCTGACAGGTTGCTGGCTGTTTTACGGGAGAATCTTGGGTTGAAGGCTCTCTCTCTGTTTCTGGCTCTGATTATATTCTATGCAATCAGGTCAACCATAAGCAATCGTGTGGTGTTCTCCGTACCTGTTGAGGTGAAGGTGGATAAGGGGGAGGCAATACTCGAACAGGATCCACGCAATGTCGAGGTCACATTCGAGGGATCCCGTGCGGAGTTGCGAAGACTTGCCGAAGAGTCGTTGAGCGTTGTGGTTTCACCACCAAAAGGAGAGGATCGCCGGGAGGTCCCGGTACTTTCGCGTAATGTTTCCGCATGGCGTGTTGCCCGTGTGGTGAATATCGACCCCAAGGTTATAAATGTGGAGTACGATAAGGAATCTCGCAAGATTATGCCTGTAGCCCGGCCAACAATAAAGGGCACGCCTTTGCGTGGACAGCTAACAGTTGAATACCTCCCGCGCATGGTCGAGATAAGCGGTCCGCGCAAGCAGCTTGAGGAGTTGGTGGTCGAGGGGTACGAGGTACAGACCGAGCCGATAGATGTAGAGGGCAGGGTGCAGAGCTTTACGCGGGTTGTTAAACTGCTTCCACCGGAGGACATTGTAGTCTCCGCCATTGAGCCATCTTCGGTTGAGGTAACGATAACGATTGAAACGGAAATACGCCTTGAGGAGGTCCCGGGGCTGCCGGTTATGGCGGCTTACGTCTCTAATACAAACCATTACTTCTCTTTCGACCCATCGAATGTGGTAGTGCGTCTTGCCGGTCACAACGAGGCGCTTGCTGCTGTTGAGGCTGATTCACTTATGGCGCTGGCCGATTGCCGTGGACTGGATCCCGGAGTGCATGATATTCGCGTTAATGTGTTTGTGCCGCCGGGAGTCAACCTGGAGTCCGCCTCCGCTGTACCCCCAAGTGTCAAGGTGACGGTACATGATCTGCTAGGTTCTGCCGCAACCGGACGGGTAGATGCGGTTGAACAACCGCTCGACGCTCCTGAATCTGCCGCCCCCGCCGACGAGAGGGAGTAGGGAGGTCGTAATTATGTGTTTATACCATTGTATCAGCACCTTGTTATGCAGGGTGCGGTCATCGGGGATATGCATATGTTGAAAGATCGTACGTCGCAGTATCATCTCCCAGTTTCTGAGGTGCCCTGTTTTGCATTGCAGGGAGTCGGGTGAGACCAGCTCTTTCCAGGCGCGTTCTGGGTATAATCCAGTACATGGCGAATACAGACGTTTCAGTCAGCAAAACTGCACAGAGATAACAACTTTTGGGGCTTTATCTATGGCTATATCAAGCGTTCCTTACGGCTTTGGTAGTGGCATTGTCATTGGCAGTGGTGCGCTTGGCTGCAATCTGCAACCGTATCTGGATATGGCTGGCGACCCCGTTGAACTCTTGAATCTAAGAAATCCTGGTGTTGTACGTGATCTGCATGCGGCTTATCTGGATGCGGGCTCTCAGCTCATCGTCACCAATACGTTCGGCGCCAACCCAATCGTGCTGCAGGAACTCGGGGTGGGGGAGACGTGCGAGAAGATGAACCGTGCCGGAGTCGAGATTGCCCGTGATGCCTCGGGTGGCGATATTCCGGTTTGGGGCTCTGTGGGTCCTATGAATCTGGGCCTTGGGATCGAAGATTATACGACAAGGGATCTTGTTACCCAGTATCGTCTGCAGTGTAATGCTTTTAGAGAAGCCGATGCATTGCTCCTTGAGACATTCAGCAGCGTAAGGGAAGCCGAGGCTGCTCTCGCCGCAGCGGGTGAAACGGGGCTTCCTGTTGTTCTTCAGATCGGCAATATCGGTTCCGGCCCCGCAGTACGCAAACGTATAGAAAAATTTGTCGAGGCCGCGCTCCGCGCTCACGTAATTGCCATTGGTGCTAACTGTCAGCACCCCAACAGAATCGTTGATACCGTTGCGTATCTTTCCGGGAGAGTAGATCTGCCCATAACAGCATCTGCAAATGCGGGGCATCCAAGCATTACGCGTGGTGTCGTTGAATATGAGTTTCCGCCATCCCAGCTGGTTGAGACCGGACGACGATTGATCCGGCAGGGAGTATCCCTCATTGGCGGCTGTTGCGGTACAACCCCTGCGCACATTAAAGCCCTGTCGGATGCATTGGCCGGAGAGCCTGTTGTAGTGCAGGAGAGAGTAGTGCCTGTCGTCGTGCTGACTAGTGCACCGCACATTGAGGTCGCGCGGCCTAAGAACCCGGTTCGGGCTCTTGTCGATAGCGAACGCTTCATTATCAGCGTTGAGGTCCGACCTAACCGTAAACAGTCCCTGGAGTCTATCATTGCAGATACCGCTGCCATCGTTGAAGCCGGGGCAGACCTTCTTGATGTGCCGGAGAATCCCGGTGCCACAGTAGGGCGGGACCCAATGGTCGTTGCAGCCGCGTTGCAGAACTTCTTCTCTGTTCCGGCTATTCAACATAAGACCGTAACACAATCCAATTTGCTTCAATTGCACTCCAGCCTTATCGGTGGCTGGGATCTTGGGCTGCGCGGAATTCTAGCTCTTACAGGAGATGCTCCTAACATGGGGCATCTGGGATCTTCGGCCAATCGGGTAAAGGATCTGAAAAGTTCAGTAGAACTGTTGCGTTTAATAGAGCGGATGCGCGAGGGCGAGATGAGTAATGGGGAGGCGATAGCCGATCCGCCGGACTACTGCAGCGGTTGCTCCGTGAGTAGTCTCGGGAGCGTTGGTCAGGTGCGATGGCTTGAGAAGAAGGCGGATGCCGGCGCGTGTTTCACCTTCTCTCAGCCCTTCTTCAATATTGATGATTTCAGGGCGCTGCGTGACAAAATCGGCCACATCAATCTGCGGTTCTTCCCCGGCATTATGCCGCTTATCAGCCAGCGCAATGCCGCCTTCATGGCCGCGGGCCATATCCCGGGCATTAACGTCCATGAATCAATGGTTGAGCAGTTTGCGAACTATACCGATGCAGCGGATCAACAAAAATTCGGGATGGAATCAGCGCTGGAATTGGCACAGGCAATTGCGGAGGAGTCCGACGCTCTTTACGTTATCATGCCCTTCGGAAAGGATTGCTACCGTGAGACGGCATCCCTGATTGGGAATATACGCAGTACGCAAGGAATACACGTAAGTGAGGAAAATTGGGGATTAGGAATTAATAATTAGGAATTAGGAATTAGGAATTAGGAGTTAGGAGTTAAGAATTAAGAATTAAGAATTAGGAATTATGATTTAAGAATTAGGGATTAGGAGTTAGGAGTTAGGAGTTAAGAATTGCATACTTCCGCCGGGTTTCTCTTTTTCGTGTGATCCGTGTATTCCGCCTGAACTCCGAAGCCCTAGGCAAAGGATGTATGGATAAAGAATCTCACCGCCAGCTCCACCTCTATCTCTGTGTCCTCGTTGTGAGCTCTCTCTCCCTGCCCTGAATTAGGCCAAG
>CAZAKU010000094.1:0-3593 GCA_964485765.1 uncultured Lentisphaerales bacterium | reverse complement strand
TTTTAGAGTAGGTGGGGAGATGAGACCCCCCCCGATTTGTGATTGCAGAGTGCGAATAGGGGGGTAGGGGCGATGAGGTTTTTTAACCACGAAGCACGAAAAAGCGGCAGGCACGGAATATTTCTAACACCCGCCCGGTAGCCGGGCTCAAGCTCATAGAGAAGAGGGGGAGGGGGCTAGGAATTGGGAATGGAGAACTAGGAATTAGGAATTGGGAATGGAGAATTGGGAATTAGGAATTGGGAATAGGGAAAAGAACAACAGGAATAATAGGCCGAAAGTGACAACTTTAAATCAGGACTTGACCCAATTTATCCTGCATTGTTGCGTCGGGTGATGCGAGGCCCATGCGTTCGTAACAGAGTGGGGTTACTGTGCGCCCTTTGGGGGTACGGTTAAGGTAGCCCTCCTGGATCAGGTATGGCTCGTATACCTCTTCGATAGTATCTGACTCTTCGCCCACGGCGACGGCCAGAGAGCCTAACCCTACCGGCCCGCCTGCAAATTTGTATACGATTGTTTCGAGGATGCGTTTGTCCATTTCATCAAGCCCGTGGGCGTCGATATCAAGCATTGCCAGAGCTTTGTCGGCGATATCACGTGTGATGTGGTTGTCTGCGCGAACCTGGGCATAATCGCGTACGCGCCGCAGAAGGTTGTTGCATATACGCGGGGTTCCCCGTGAGCGCGATGCAATCTCCATAGCACCTGCATCATCGATCGCAACATTCAGTATTTTTGCTGAACGGCGAACTATATGTGCAAGGTTATCGTGATCGTAGTAGTCGAGGCGATTGGATATACCGAAGCGGGAGCGCATAGGTGCCGAGATAAGCCCGCTGCGGGTAGTAGCTCCGACTAGCGTAAAGCGGGGCAGGTCGAGGCGCACCGAGCGGGCATTGGCTCCCTGATCGATCATTATATCTATTACGAAATCCTCCATCGCAGAATAGAGGTATTCCTCCACCGTTTTCTGCATGCGATGAATTTCATCGATAAAGAGCATATCGCCGGGCTCTAGGCTTGTAAGCAGCCCTGCCAGATCGCCGGGTTTATCGATAACCGGACCGGAAGTGGACTTCACGTTCACACCCATCGCTTCGCCAAGGATGTAGGCAAGGGTTGTTTTGCCCAACCCCGGAGGGCCCGACAGCAGGACATGATCAAGCACATCACCCCGGGCTCTTGCCGCACTCACTGCCAGCTCAAGGCGTTCACGCACTTTAGCCTGTCCCGTAAAATCACTGAATTCCTGAGGGCGCAGGCGCACATCCAGCGTAGGCGCCGGACTGTTAAGTGTATCAGTTATGAGGCGTTCATTCATTACGGGTCACTGATTTTCGGCGATTTTTGCTTTGGCAGCATCAACTACTACATCTATGCGATCACAAATGGGTAGCTTCTGGGTGCAGAGTTTTTCGCATTTTCTGCACTTAGTGCAGTTGAATGTAACGGTCTCCTCCGGAGATATCCCCCAGTGGTAACGCATACGGTTCACGATGCTTTCCGGTTCGCCTGTAAGGGCATAATGATTGTAAGCGTCCAGTAGTTTCGGTACTGGAATCCCTTCGGGGCAGCTGTCACAGTAGCAGCATGATGTACATAGAGAGTCGAAAGAAACTTTTAGCTCACTGCGTATGCGCGCCTTTTCTTCATCTGTAAGCGGAGTGAAATCCTCTGTAACGGCGACAGCTTCCTGGAGCTGTTCAATATTTGAGATACCCACGAGGGCGATCGTGATACGCGGGTCACTCAGAAGAAAACGGAGAGCGCCCTGAACAACCGTTTCGTCATCCTTAGTTCGAATGAAATCGAAGCGTTCCGGGTTTTGCGGGATAATTCCGCCACCCAGAGGGTTCATAGCCACAATACCGCGGTTTAATTCAGCGGCTGTTTCAAGGGCCTTTTCGCGGTAGGGGGCATTCATTACAGAGTACCCCATAAGCGCGCCTTCGAAGGGGAAGTCGTTCATCACCTGGCCGATATCAGCCCCGCTCATATGGCTTGAAAGAACGATATTGCGTACCAGCCCCTCATCACGCAGCTTTTCAAACTCCTTTATGGCGCCCGTAGCCTTACGATTGTTGTAAGCATCGATACTCAGGACACACCACACATGGTAGAAGTCTATATAGTCCACCCCCATGCGCTCAAGAGACTGCTCGAGCTCAGCCCTGATTTCGGAAGGATCCGACTTCATAGACTTGGTGGAGACGTAAAATGGACGTTCTGCTCTACTCTTGAGCATATCTTTAAATGCAACGCCAAACAACTTCTCCGAGTCTGCGTAACCCGGTGCAGTATCGAAATAGTTAATGCCTGCATCGTAGGCCGCCTTAACCAGTTCGGCACACTCTTCGACGTTCTTCTGGTCGGCAAATCGCATCCCGCCAAACCCGATGGCAGAAACATCTATGCCCGTTTGTCCATATGGACGCAATATCATAATCAGTACCTATTGATGAAATATTATAAAAATCCGCTTGCCCCGTTTGAATCAGGTTCTGTAGTTGGGGGCTTCCTTCATTATCTTCACGTCATGCGGATGGCTCTCGCCCACACCTGCGGCGGTAACACGCAGAAGACGTGCTGTCTGCTGCAGCTCAGCTATGTTGCGACAACCGGTATACCCAAGAGCGCTGTTGAGGCCCCCGCAGAACTGTGTCATAACCTTGGCTACGCCTCCGGCATAAGGAACAATACCTTCAATTCCCTGGGGAACAAGGGAATCAGGGTCTTCGGCGGTCTGGCCGTAGCGCTCTCTGCTTCCTTTGCCCTGCTTCATTGCTGCAAGGCTTCCCATGCCGCGATACATAACGTAATGCCTGCCCTGATGGATTATCTTCTCCCCGGGGCTCTCTTCGGTTCCCGCCAGAATCGAACCAAGCATAACGGTGCTTGCTCCCGCGGCAATAGCCTTGGGTACATCACCGGAATGGCGGATTCCTCCATCTGCAATTACCGGTATTGAACCATCCAGAGCCTTCGCAGCTTCGTATACGGCACTTATCTGCGGCACACCAACGCCACATACAACCCGAGTGGTACATATTGATCCGGGGCCTATGCCTACTTTTACAGCATGTGCACCTGCATCACGCAGTGCTACGGCACCATCGGCTGTGGCTACGTTGCCGCCGATCACATCAATGTTAGGAAAATGTTTGGAAAGCCACCTAACCATGTCAAGGATGCCCTTGCTGTGGCCGTGTGCACTATCTACAACGAAGACATCTACATCCTGGTCTGCGAGCAGCTCTGCCCGCTGCTGATCGTTGGGGCCAACAGCGGCGGCAACGCGCAGGCGATGCTTTTCGTCACGATTATATAGAGGCTGTGTATGCTTAACGAGGTTACTGACATCTGCAAAACTGTAGAGCCCCTGAAGACGGCCCTGCTTGTCCACTAGAGGAAGCTTTCCTATTTTCTCTGAGATCATTATCTCGTATGCCTGCTCGAGTGATGTGTCAAGCGGGGCAGTAATTACCTTAGTCGTCATGACATCATCCACGCGCTCTGTCTGGGTGTTAGTGAAGCGCATGTCGGTGGAAGATATGATTCCGACAACCCGCTCATCGGCATCCAGGATAGGG
>CAZAKU010000093.1:0-3539 GCA_964485765.1 uncultured Lentisphaerales bacterium | reverse complement strand
GTACCAGACATGCACAAATCATAACAATCAGCGTGAAAGTTCGTTCGGCCCCGGATGGTTTGAAAGTCTTGATCATAGTTAGCTGACTAAGGCCCCGAGAAACGGCACAAGTTTAATAGCTGATGCGGCTATGCCTATGACAACAGAGACGATCAGCCATGTCTTCGCGGTGTCTGCCGCTTTTTGTGCTTCATCGAAATTCCCCAACTTTTTTTCACTATTCGCTTTTGACGAATATACTATAGATACAATGCCACCAACTATACAGCAGAGGATCGTCGCGGCGATTGCCCATGGGAGGTAATTGGGGATATCTCTATATTCTTGTTTTTCAACTTCAACGGATCTTACAGGTGTCAATTGCTGGTTCGATAGTGGTGGTGGCGGTGTTTCAGTCTCTGATGTCTGGCTCAAAGGGACCCAGTCACTCATGCCTTCACACCATACCAGACTTGATTCGCTTATGGTGCCTTTCTCAAGGAGTAACAGCAACTCGTCGTGAGTCATAGGGCCCTGCTGCTGTTCGTCAACGATACAATACCATTCCTGCATGATTCCTTCCTTCTTAGTAGGGTTTACATTTCAAGAGCGTTGAGTAGTTTATGCTGCACGGCTTCGGGCGCATATTCCCTGATGACAAAGTCTCGTCCCGATGCGGCCAGGGCGCTGTTAAGCGCTTTGTCGTCTGCAAGCCGTGTCAGTTGAGCTTCAAACTCGGGGTAGTCCTTGAACCAGAGCCCTCCGCCCGATTCCCTGCACTGGTGACGCAGGACTTCGCCGTTTGCATGCACCAGCGCGGGAGTGCCTGCCAGCCATGCTTCCAGAAGTACGATACCGAGACTTTCGTTAACAGATGGATGACAGAAGGCCACGGCGCCGGCCATTGCTTCATGTTTCTCCTGTTCCGAAACGAAACCGCAGTCAATCATGTGCGGCTTGAGGCTTGGCGGGCAATCGATCACGCCGGATCCGGTAAGGATCAATTTCAGGTCGCGTCCTGAGCGTTTTCGATACAAGTCGATGTAATCTGCCAGAAGAGGGGTGCCTTTGAGGAGCTCCCGGCGGCCACAGTAGATTACATAGGGCGAAGTTATATCGTGGTTTTTCGCAAATGCTTGCGGGTCGGCCTCGAAAGGGGAGATACCCATCCCCACAACGCCGCAGCTGCGGCAGTTCTCTTTGCCGTACAACCTCTGTGCGAGCAGGCGCTCAGGGTCGGTGTTAAAAATAGATCCATGCACATTGGTAAACATTTCGGCAATGCGTCGAACACGTGCGAAAGGCTCATCGTGCAGGCATGGGATCAGAAGTGTCTTTTTTGGCGCGATACGCGACGCTGCTTCTATCAGCCCGAAGAGGTAGGGCCCCATGATGATACGGTCAAAACTGTCGGCATTTGCCTTAAGCCATTCTGTAAGCTGTAGGGAGTTGACGTTGTTCCTGAGCCACTGATCCTCATCTCCGTCGCTGACAGAGCGGCCTGCGCTTATTGTCTGCTGGATGCGCAGGAAGGTGTCGATGTTGCGATCTTCATCGACTGGGAAGAAACGGATTGTTATACCGTTTTTATTTTCGGTTCCCGCAGGGCGTTCATTTTCCCAGGTGAAGTGGTTGCGTGCGCATGTGGTAAGTATGGTTACATGTTTACCGGCTTCGGCAGCAGACTCGGCGAGTTCCCGCAGGAGCGTTTCAGCACCTCCGACTGTGCCGCTGTCGGCATAGCGTGGTGTAACGAAGCAGATATTGCCGGTCTGGGTGTCAGTCATCTTGTTTCCCTGGCAATGAATTCTCTGTCCCTGCAGCCTCGAGCTTTTCGATGCGCGACTCAAGTTCGTCAATACGCCGCTGGTAACGCGATTCAAGCAGTTCAATTGCAGATAGCAGGATGCCATTCACCTGGTTCTGTTGTGACCAGAGCCGAAATGTGTAGAAGCGCAGCAGTTTCCAGATAGATGTTTTCAGCTTAACCAGCAGAGAGCCGAAGCGGGCACGCTTCTCGATGATTTCGAAGTCACTTATGTCGACATGGGTGAGAGGCTTCATGCACTCGAGATAGCGCTCAAGAAAGGCTGGGTCGTTTTTAAGGTTTTGAAGATTATGCCGCTCAGCAAGTGCTATACGGCTGTCGTCATATTCTCCGCGTGCCCTGCGCTGTTCGACGGCTTTACGGATCTCCTCCACCAATGCCTCTGTATCAACACCTTCGGCGTCGATAGTTATGGGCGCAGTATTCGTCATTTCAGATTCTCCCGTGCTATTTGCATGTAGGGATTACTGCGCAGCTCCCGTTCAATGGTTGTTTCGGGACCGTGCCCGCAAATGATGCGCAATTCAGGCTTAAGTGTGCAAAGAGCCTTGAGTGTTTCGCGCTGAACCGCGGCGCTGCCACCCGGCAGGTCAGTGCGCCCGACCGAACCGGCGAAGATGGTGTCGCCTGCGATCAGCAGGTTATCGGATTTCAGAAGGAAGCAAACGCTTCCGGGGCTGTGCCCCGGAGTGTACAGTATTTCAATGCTGCCTATGCCCAGTTCCAACTCTGTATTACTCTCAGTCAGGGAGATGAGTTCGGCGGGACGTTCGGGCTGCGGGTAGAAGGGGGGCATGGCGTTTACTGCGCTGAATGCCCACTCGGCATCTTTGCTGTGCAGGTACACAGGGGCGGGGCAGTCGCGCTGCAGCTCTGCAGCCGCGCTTATATGATCCATGTGCCCATGTGTCAGAAGCTGAGCCTCCAGCGATAATGACCGCTTTTCGAGCTCCTGCTTTATTGATCTGATGTCGTAGCCTGCATCTATGACAACAGCCTTGTCCGCTGTTCGCCAGAGTAAGATGCAGTTTACCTCGAAGGGCCCTACCGGGATGACCTCTATGTTTATCGGTGCAGACATAGTGGGTTAACCGCGTGTACGCTGAAATTCGGCCATATACTGAATCAGGCTGTCGACTCCGCTCTCAGGGAAGGCATTGTAGATAGAAGCTCTTGCTCCCCCTACAGAACGATGTCCTTTGAGACCGGAAAATCCCTTCGTTTCTGCTTCGGCGATGAACTGTTTTTCGAGCTCTTCTGATGGGAGCCGGAAGGTTATGTTCATGTCGGAACGGCATGATACCTCGGCGCTGCCTGTGTAGAATCCACTTGAGTCTATGGCATCGTAAAGCTTTTGGGCCTTGCGCCTGTTTCTTTCGAAGATCACTGTGGGGCCTTCGCTTTTAATCCAGCGGGTCACAAGCATAAGCATGTAGATACTGAATGTGGGCGGGGTGTTGAAGAGTGAGTCTTTCTCTATATGGGTACGGTAGTCGAACATGGTCGGCAGGTTTTGCGGTGCACTCTCTGCCAGTGATTTCCGGATTGCAACAACGGTTACCCCGGATGGCCCAAGATTCTTTTGTGCCCCTGCATAAATCAGGCCGAAGTCGCTGCCGTTGACGGGGCAGGAGAGGATGTCTGAACTCATATCGGCAATTAGCGGGCATTTCGGAGTCGGAAACTGCTTCCACTGTGCTCCGGAGATTGTCTCGTTTGAGGTGATATGCAG
>CAZAKU010000092.1:0-3540 GCA_964485765.1 uncultured Lentisphaerales bacterium | reverse complement strand
TGAGCATACGGCTCAATTGCTTGGTTACTTGCGAGGCAGCCGCAAGGAACATGGCTTGCTCATCAATATGGGGGCTCCTAAATTATGGATTAAGAAATATGTTTTGTCTCAAAGATGATTCTGCAGATTTTCTTCCCGTCTCCTCCCTTCCGCTTTCTTGCGGCTAAAATCTCCATGAAACCAGGGCTTTGCAGAATGTTTGCTCGGGATGGCCGCAAAGAGGCGCAAAGTACGCAAAACAAGAGGAGATGGGATGTGTGGCAAAGGAAGAGTTTCGAGTTGTATGATGTTGTGCGGGGCGCTTCTTCTCTTCTAAATTCTGCGCCTTTTGCGCCTTCTTGCGGCTAAAGATACATAGAACAGGAGCACGACAGACAGATGCCAGTATAGCCGCAAAAAGGCGCATAATTCGCAAAAAAGAGGGACAGATATGATTTGATAATAGACTTTCTTGGTTGAGGTATTAACCAACAGGGCCACTTCCCCTATAGTTTTGCGCTCTCTGTGCTCTTTTGCGAATAAATAACTCTGGATTCCTGAATTGTGACCGCTTGACACCTCTACCTCATAGCGCTTTAATACAGTCCATGAGAATTAACCCATTTAATGCCCTGCGCCCCACCCCGGAGAGCGCCCCAAGTGTAGCAAGCGTCCCTTATGACACAGTTAACACCACCGAAGCACGAGAGCTGGCAGCGGGTAATCCCGACAGCTTCCTGCACGTCATCCGTCCCGATATCGATCTGCCTGACGACATCGACCCGCACAGCGACATAGTTTACGAGACGGCCCGGCAGAATCTGCAGCAGCTGATTGAACGAGGTGCATTGGTAAGCGAAGAGAGCCCCTGCCTCTACGTATACACTCAAATCATGGGGCAGCATGAACAGACCGGACTGGTCGCCTGCTGCCATATAGATGATTACTCCAATAACCGTATCCTTAAGCACGAAAAGACCCGGCGCGACAAAGAGGATGACCGCACCCGGCACGTCATCACCCTAAAAGCTAACACCGGGCCGGTTTTTCTGACCTATCGCGACGACAGTATCCTCGATTCCCTGATAGCGGAGATTCGGGCAGATGAACCGCTGATACATATCAAGGCACCCGACGGTGTGATACACACGGTATGGCGGGTCACCGCCACCGGCCCGCTGCTGAAGGCATTCCAAGCCGTCGACCGAATGTATGTAGCCGATGGACACCACCGCTCAGCCGCAGCGGCAAGGGCCGGGGCTGAAATGCGGGGAGCCAACCCGAGCCACACCGGTGATGAGGAGTACAACTGGTTCCTCAACGTGCTTTTCCCCGCCTCACAGCTCAATATCATGCCGTACAACCGCGTTGTGAACGACCTTAACGGACTTGATGAAGCGACCTTTCTCGAAAAAGTATCCGAAAAGCTCTCCATCACTGAATCCGCAAGCGACAAACCGGAGGGTCCGCAGCAGGTAAATATGTATCTGGGCGGCAAATGGTACCGTCTCAGCTGGCCGGAGCAGTCGACCGAAGATCCCGCAGATGCCCTGGATGTGAGCATACTGCAGGAGCAGATTCTCAATCCGCTTCTCAATATTGATGATCCGCGAACCAATACCCGCATCCGTTTCATTGGCGGCATCCGCGGCACGGATGAACTGACCCGGCTGGTCGACAGCGGAGAGGCGGCAGTTGCCTTCTCGATGCACCCGGTATCGGTAGAGGAGATGATGGCTATCGCCGACAACGACGGCATTATGCCGCCCAAAAGCACCTGGTTCGAACCGAAACTCCGCTCCGGGCTCTTTGTTCACTCCCTTGCCTAGAAGTGATATGCCACGCCCATCATCAGTACAGGATAAAACTCATAATTATCGAATTCATCCTGAATGCTCTGACGCTCCTGCTCCAGATCATCTTCGAAACCGGGCAGATAGGTTACGGGGCCATCCGCGGTCAGCGACACATCATAACTCTGGAAAATAACCCCCAAATCGGCGGAAAACGACCACTTTGTCTCCGGACCAACGGCATTACCGAACCCAAGGCCCACATAGGGAGAGATATCATTCATAGAAACGCCGCCGTACAGTGTCCCTAGCTCTTCTGGTGAGTAAATGCTGTCTCCTATCATTTCATCATCGCTAAGGACTCCCGAAACCGAGACTTCGTTATTATTGAAAACCACTCCCCCACTAATACGGAAATTGTTCTCGAAAGGATGATAATCCAGCATCCCCACGATCGAACCGTAATCTATATCGAGATCGTAATCTATATCGTCGACCTCAAAGTTCGACGAATAATCCAACCAGTTTGCCTGTACCCTGAAATTCAAACTGGATGGAATTACAGCAACGACACCCTCTACCCCGAGGCCAAGTGAACCGATCTTTGCACCAACAGCGATACCCTCTGCCAGGGCATTTGATACCAAAAGCGTGGACGTCGCTAAGGTTAGGCCAACTACATATCTGAATTTCACAATTATCTCCTTTGGTCAGATCTCAATAACAGCACACTAAGTGTAGCTCACCCACCCGTCGCTGCAAAACAAAAAAACTATAACTGGATTGATAAGAAGAATTAAACCAGTGCCTACACGGGGTGACAAAGAAACGATGATTTCAATGCTATGCGCCATGCTGACACTACGACATGCGCCTCTGTGACACAGAAGAGGTGAGGCATGTCACACCTGTATGCATATAAGAATGTTTAAGGTGCGTATAATTTTTATACATATTCCGCGCATTAGCATAGAAAACAGCCAGTCTTACACTCATTTCTTCAAAAAACAACAGGGATCAAAAAAGATGGCACGCCCTGTGCTTAGTCATATTGCAGGCGATACAGCCTTCAACCTCGAGTGAGGTGATCCGGGTTCGGGAACGGTCCGTAGGTCCACCATTCCGACAGGGGTTGTATCGATACAGTAATACGCCCGGATCATGGTCGGAATGGTGGCCGATTAACTCGGCCCTGTTTAAAACGAGATAACGAGAGACAGAAGAGATGACGAGATTGCTAAGAACAACTTTAGTGTTGCTGGCTCTGAGTTCCTCTGTTGCCATTTCTGCACCCGAATGGAATCCGCGCGAAGGCTTTTCGCATGTTGCGGAAAAAGCTGTACCGGCGGTAGTGTTCATTAAGGTAGAGAAGACTATTACCGCTCCCGGAGCAGGGCGTGGCGGGCCGTTGAATGACCCTCACGAACTTTTTGAAGATGAATTTCTGCGCCGTTTCTTCGGTACCCCCCCGCAACGGCAGGCACCGCGTCAGTACCGCCAGCAGGGACAGGGCTCCGGTTTCATTATTTCACGCGATGGTTATATCCTTACCAACAGTCATGTTATCGGTGATGCCGACAAGGTTACAGTCAGGCTGAAAGATGGACGCGAGTTTGAAGCTGAAGAGTCATGGAGCGACCCCAAGAGCGAGGTCGCGATTATTAAGATTGATGCGGAAGATCTCCCCGCCCTGGAACTGGGCAGCTCCAAGGAGCTCAAAACCGGTGAATGGGTAATTGCAATCGGCAACCCTTTCGGTCTCTCTGAA
>CAZAKU010000091.1:0-2577 GCA_964485765.1 uncultured Lentisphaerales bacterium | reverse complement strand
CGTTCGCATTCAGCGGCCGCTTGATGCCGTTTCCGAGACATTAACGGCGTCGACAGAGCGCGTGGGGCAGGCTGCAGAAAATATCTCCGGGAGGGTGCAGTCTACACGGGAAGAGGTCTCGGAACTCGATGAACGTGTGAGTGCCCGTGTTCGCGAACGACTTCAGTTGAGCGCAGAGGATCTTCTGCGTATTGCAGATCTGCACGATGACGTCAGTACGCTGGTTGAGCGCATTCGTGGTTGGATAGATCTGGCTGAGATCTCTATGGTGGTGATTGAGCAGCTTGCAGTAATGGCCGAGGACTCTATCGGTTTTATTCGTGCAGAACGGGACGATCGCGGAAGGCTGATAGATGCCATTGACGCTGGACGGGCGGAGATAGAGAACGTCAATGCTCTGATGGATGAATTTGATCTCAAATTGAAAGAGGTGCGTTTATCCCCGGAGCTGCCGGAACATCCGAAGGTACTGCAGAAAATTACTGACAGGATTGACCTTTCGCTGGGAAAAGTTATGGCATCGATTGATCTGATCTCAGTGCGTACAGCAAGGGTTGAGGAGCGCATTGCGCAGCTGCAAAGTCGGGTTACGATGTTCTTGCGCCGCTTGGCTGTATTTATCTCGATAATTTTAGTGTGGCAAGCCCTTGCGCAGTTCTGTCTGGCCCGGGAGGGTTGGCTTATGCGTAGGAGAAGAGGGCGTGTCAATGACTCTTAGTTTCTCAGAGAGCGTTGTTTGTCGTTCAGTAGTCTGCTATGACTTTCCTGGTGTGGCTGCAACCTGATCCAGGTGAAATCACTGCTCGAACGGGGTGGGGTATACCGGCACGAAATATGGGTATGTGGGGTCGAGCCTTGTCAGTGGTTCGGGTCTGTTTACACGACCACAAGCGCGGCAGTTTGCCCCTTCAGTGCCGGTGGCGGTGTCGCCGATGTCAGAGCGGCAGCGTTCGGCGCGACCTTCAAGCTCCCGTATCAGTTCCATATGTGTAGACGCGACATTGCTACTCTCTGAGGGGTCATTTTCCAGATCGAAAAGGCCTCCGCTGTCGAGGTGCAGTTTCCATTTCCCCGAGCGCATGGCGGCCAGATCATTGCGGCGGTAAAAGAAAATCGCGTCATAGGGTGATTCGGCGCCGAGTTCTCCCATCATCAGTGGGCGTATATCGTGTCCGTCGATAATATGTCCCGTAGGGATTGCTCCGCCCGCCAGTTTGGTACAGGTGGGCAAGATGTCCATGGTCGTCGCACACGCACGGCATGTGGTTCCGCTGTTGATAATGCCGTGCCAGCGGAAGATTACAGGTACCCGTACTCCTCCCTCCAGAACCGTACCTTTTGTTCCGCGCAAGGGCGCATTGCCGGCGCCGTATTTTCCGGTAGAGCCGTGATCGGAGGTGAAGATGATCAGCGTATTTCTGTCGAGTTCAAGTTCAGAGAGTGTGCGGCTGAGCATAGCAACGCTCCAGTCCAGTGCAGTCAGTGCTGCCTGGTAAGGGGCGGGTGTTTCATTTTGCATGCCGGGAAGGTTTCGCGGGGTGAGCAATGGCAGGTGCGGATGCACATGGGCCAGATGAAGATAGAACGGGCTGTTATGGTGGTTGCGTATAAAGCGTATGCTCTCTTCGATGTAGCGTTCACACAGGGCCGCCTGATCGGGCTGCTGCTGGATGACCTCTTCATCGCGCATGAGAGGCAGAGGAGGGTAGTGCTCTCTGCCTTTGCTGATTCCCATGTCATTACTGTAAGGGATGCCGTACCAGTGGTTGAAACCGTTGCGGGTAGGCAGAAAATCGGGTTGATCACCAAGGTGCCACTTCCCTATGAGCTGCGTCGCATAACCGCGCGACTGAAGGCAGGAGGCCAGTGTGGTTTCGGCCGGGTTTATTCCTATGGGATCGCCGGGGAAAAGCGACCAACCCGTGATTCCATTGGCGAGGCCGATACGGCGCGGGTAGCAACCGGTCATGATTGCAGCAGCACCACCGGTGCAGACTGGCGAGGGTGAGTAAAAATCGGTAAAACGCACACCTTCGGATGCGAGCCGGTCTATGGCAGGTGTGGAGGAGTGTTTATTGCCGGAGTAGCATCCGAGATCTCCATATCCCAGATCGTCGGCACAAATGATGATGATGTTGGGCCTGTCATGTACTGGACGCATTTCCCCCTCCTTCCTCGTTAAACGTCTACCAGGGCACCACTGCGTTAATTGTGTCTCGGTCATCACACTCTTTAGACGGACACAGAACAGGTGAAATGCCTGTAACACGTTTTCAACCGACTCAGAACTGCTGTCAGGGTAACAATTTGCAGCGCCTGTGTCGAGAGGTGACTCAGCCGAGAATTCGAATATTGACGTTTCGTCGTTTCGCTGGCATGCTGTTCTCCGACAGGTTTGATAGACACATCTGCTATATAGGAGAGGAAAATGGGTGGTTTTTTTGGTGTTGCTTCGAAGGACGAGTGCAAGTGGGATCTATTTTTTGGGACTGACTATGAGTCACATGTGGGTACGCAGAGGGGTGGTCTTGGCATTAAGAATGGAGAGGGCTTTACGAGGCATATTCATGATATATT
>CAZAKU010000090.1:0-2784 GCA_964485765.1 uncultured Lentisphaerales bacterium | reverse complement strand
CTCATCAGGAGCGCGGCGCCAGTCGGGGTTACCAGCTCAAAGGGTTCCTCCGTCTGGATGATGCTGTGGCCCTTTAGGATCTTCAGTGTGGCAGGGGCGGGCAGGGGCATGGTCCCGTGAGCGCAGCGCATTATTCCCTGGCCCAGGGGTAGGGGACCCACCCGGACGGCATCTATTCCCAGCTGGTGCAGTGCGATGTGGTAGCCAACTATATCTATAATGGCATCGGTCGCACCCACTTCATGGAAGTGTACTTCGTCGGGTGTACTGCCATGTATTTCCGCCTCTGCGATAGCAATGCGCTTGAATGTATCAAGCGCTCCGGCGATAACTCTCTTTGGTAGGTTAGATGAGTTCAGGCGTGCCGAGATTACCGGTAGGGTCACATGGTGGTGATGTTCTCTCTTCGCTGTCCGCGTTTCCGCATCTTCACCCCGAGCATTTGGGGGATGTTCGTGATGTTCATGGTGATGTTTGTGATTATGTTCGTGTTCATGGTGATGATGGCTGTGCCCGTGGTCGTGTCCCGAGTCCTTTTCGGGTACTTGGTCGGCGACCTCTCCGTTGATTATTACGGTGGCCCGGATGCCATGGATTCCGTGGGAGTCGGTGGGCTCAGTTCGTATCTCAAAACTGTCGCTTACAACCTCACTGAGTTGTTCACTGATCAGTTTCGGATCGGCACCAATTGATGTCAGGGCGCCCAGCAGCATATCGCCGGAGGCGCCCCCGACGGAATCTATTCGAAGGGTGGGCATTATGGTTCCTTATATACGTGGAGCTGTACCGGTCAGGGCGCGATCTGAATTGTGTCCTGGTAGTTCGGCACGTGCACTTCGGCGTCTGTTGTGTTACGAAGCTCCTGTGCAAATTCATTGGCCGCATCCGGCTCACCGTGGGTTACAATGAATTTTGATGGTGGAGCTTTCAGCTGCTGCACCCACTGAAGCAGTTCATTTTTGTCGGCATGAGCCGAAAAACCGGTTATACGCTCTATGCGGGCACGCACAGGGAATGAGTTACCGTGTATGCGTATGTCCTTTGCGCCATCCAGTATTATTCTCCCCAGTGTTCCCACCGCCTGATAGCCTACGAAGAGTATTGTGCTGGCCTCGTTGCCGATGTTGTGCTCGAGGTGATGCTTTATGCGGCCGCCGGTACACATGCCGGATCCGGCGATAACCATGCAAGTTCCTCTTATATGGTTGATTGCCTTCGACTGATCCGTGGTGCGGCACAGTTTAAGCCCAGTGAAGTCGCAGGGATGGTTGCCACTTTCGATCAGGGCCGTCGTTGCTTCGTCGAAGAGATCCTTGTGCCGTTTGAAGACTTCGGTTACACGGATAGCCATAGGGCTGTCCATAAATGTTAAAAGACGTGGGATATCATGCGCGCTAACCAGTCCGTTCATGTGGTATAGCAACTCCTGGGTACGTTCGACTGCGAAGCAGGGCACTATAACATTTCCGCCTGATTTGCTTGTTTCATTTATAATACGCGCGAGTTCTACTGGAATGTCGTCCCTCTCTCCATGGGTGCGGTTGCCGTAGGTTGATTCCATGACGACAACATCGGGTGCATCCACCACGTTGGGGTCGCGCAGGATAGGGGTGTTCCAGCGGCCGATGTCACCGGAGAAGAGGATGCTTCTGCTGTCATCGCCATCTTTGATTTCAACAAAGATTGATGCCGAACCCAGAATGTGGCCTGCGTCGCGTAATGTAGCTGTTATCCCGGGAGCGACCTCTATCTTCTGGTCGTATTCACTTGTTTTGAAGAGGGGAAGTGTTCGCTTCACATCTGCGGTGGTGTAGAGCGGGGTGTACGGGTTTTGCCGGGGGCTGGTGCGCCCTTCGCGCTGATGACGACGCTGCTTGAAGAGGGCATCCTCCTCCTGTATGTGAGCAGAATCGAGCAGTATGATGCGGGCAATGTCGGCGGTGGCCTGGGTGCAGAAGATTGGCCCGTCAAAACCCTCGGTTACCAGCTTGGGGAGTCGCCCGGAGTGATCGACATGGGCATGGGTAAGGATTACCGCATCCAGATCATTTGGATCGAATGGGAACTCATGCCAGTTGCGGTCGCGCAGTTTGCGCTCCTGATAGAGTCCGCAGTCGATAAGGATCTTTGCCTGTGACGTTTCTAGTACGTAGCTTGACCCTGTTACGTTTTGAGAGGCCCCGAAGAAACGGATTTTGATTGGCATCGCTTTCTCCCCTGCTTTAATTAGCGTGGTGGTTTCGTTTTATATGAGTCCCCGCGAAGGGGCCTTCCGCCATTTGCGCCTATGATAGAGTAAAATGACGACTACGTCACGCAGGATATTATGTGGCTCCTTTGGCGCTTCCTGACTAATGAAAGCGCTGCCTCGCGTGCTGCAGATGTTCATCGATTCCGATGCCTAGGCAAGAGATGGAGAGACTGCCGCAAAAAGGCGCAGAATGCGCAGAAGGGAGGATCAGACGTCGAAGACCTCGTGTTCCGTAATCGTCGCCGTAATCGTTGACCGGGCCATCTCTTCTGGATGACTCCCTCTGTATCCATCCAGAATTCCTGTCGGTTCACAAACCTTTCTGCGGGCCAGTAGAAAAGAACGACGATTCCTGTATTGATCTTTTCTGCGTCCTTATGATACAAATCTGGTTCCTTCACGGCCGGAGTGGCGAAATTGGCATACGCAGCAGACTCAAAATCTGCCGGTAGCAATACTATGGGGGTTCGAGTCCCCCCTCCGGCACCAGTTGCAACCCGTTAATCACAAACACTTTACGCAATTGGTGTAGT
>CAZAKU010000089.1:0-5499 GCA_964485765.1 uncultured Lentisphaerales bacterium | reverse complement strand
TTTACTGCCGTTTTCCGGGTGGTTACCTGTGAGGGTCTAAGTGTTTGGACTAAGGGTATAGGACTAAGTGTTTGGACTAAGGGCAACCGACTAAGTGTTTTGCGACGAAGAGACACTTAGTCCCAACACCTAGTCCCACACTTAATCGTCCTACACTTAATCGGACACTTCGTCGACTCGGGCTATGAGTCTAGAGCGTTTAATGAATAAACGCTGTAATATGGCACGATGAAAACCATCCTTCCGCATTCTGAGCCGTTACAGCGAATGGCGTTGCCTGGGAGAAGTAGGGAGAGGTCTCACGCGGAGGCGCGAAGACGCGAAGGTGATTGCAGCCGAGAGTTCTTCTTGTGTTCCTCTTCCGCACCCATGAGCAAAAGTATGGCAGCTTAGTACGGCATTTCAATCGTTATATGCTCTAGAGATCTGACAAGCACATGAAATGAACAGCTTGCTGTCCATGAAATATGCGGGTAAATGGGCAATAAAAAAGAGCGGACCAACCGGTCCGCTCTTTTCGTTAAAATAATCGGTGTCAGGCAACCATGGTCTTAGCCAGATCTGCTGCTGATGCAGCATCTGCCGCATAGCCATCAGCTCCGATCTCGTCGCAAAATGCCTGCGTTACGGGAGCGCCACCAATAATAAGCTTGGTCTTATCCGAAAGGTCAGATGCCTTTACGGCCTCTACAACCATCTTCATATTGGTCATTGTAGTAGTCAGCAATGCGCTTATGCCGATAACATCCGCATTGTGCTCAATAGCCATCTCAATGAACTTCTCAGGTGCAACATCGATTCCGGCGTCAACAACGCGGAATCCAGCGCCTTCAAGCATCATTCCTACGAGATTCTTGCCGATATCATGCAAGTCACCCTTTACAGTACCGATGACAGCGATCCCCAAAGGTTCGACGCCGGCATCAACCAGGGCAGGCTTGAGAATCTCCATAGCGGAATTCATTGCGCGTGCGGCGATCAAAACTTCAGGTACATATACCTCATTCCGTTTGAACTTATCGCCGATAATGCCCATTCCTTTGAGCAACCCTTCGTTCAAGATGGTTGCCGGCGCAATCCCGTCAGCCAAGGCCTGTTCCGTCAAAGAACGAGCTTCGGGGGCGCGACCCTTCATCAATACTTCACAAATATTCTCAAGAACTTCCATGACTTTCTGACTCCTGATATTTTTCCCCAGAGCATAGAGATCCTGTCTCTATAGCGAATGCAGTTAGTAGTCTCACAATTCGTGCTGTATGTGAAGAATAAAACTCAGAAAACATTCACAAATTCGCAAAAAAACGTATTCTGAGTAACAACCTGCAGAAGCCTATCCGCAACTGTCGAAAAAACGTTCATTTTTGCATTGCATTTAGGGGGAGAGATGCCTATATTCCCACCTGTCTTTCGAAAAATCAATGGCGAATGTAGCTCAGGTGGTTAGAGCACCAGATTGTGGTTCTGGATGTCGCGGGTTCGAGTCCCGTCGTTCGCCCCATCCCTTTTCAGCAGTACCTGCAGGCAGCGTCTGACATATTCGAATCACTCCCTGCTTCGGGCAATCTCGCGCAGTCGAATTATCCAGATACATATTTCGTAAAGCACAACCAGCGGAATGGCCATCATCACCTGCGTAAGAGGATCCGGTGGGGTCAGGATCATTGCCAGAACAAACAGAGCAATAATCACATGCCGTCGCTTTGCGCGCAGCAACTCCGAATCAACCAAACCGGCAACCCCAAGCCCCAGGAGCAGTATCGGCAGCTCGAATGCCAGGCCGAAAGCAGCCAGCAGCTTAATGGCCAGCATAAGATACCCGCCGGGCCTCAGAAATTCCGTCTTAAATCCCATCCAGGCATTAACCCGCAGCAGCACCTTTATTGCCTCGGGGAGTGTAATAAAATACCCCATTGCCAACCCAGCAACAAAAAGAACTCCCGCGGCAATGCTCATCTTGGCGACCATACCACGCTCGCGTCCTTTGAGACCCGGAAAGACAAAACGAACGGCAAAAAAGACTAATGCAGGTAAACTGATAACAAAGCCGGACCACATTATGGTGCGCATGGCGATCATAATGCCGTCGGTAGCATCCACAAACCTCAACATCTCGTCGGGGTCGTAACCAGCCCTGGAAACCGGATAACGCAACAGTTTAATAATGTATGGGCATAGCGGTATGGCAAGAAGAGTACCAATCCCCCATGAGAACAGCATTCCGCGGATAGAAATGCGCAAATCATTAAGATGTGTAACAAAGGGTTTGGGATCATCACGAAAACGATTAGCCATCTTTCGTCTCCGTATCAGGCGTCATACTGACAGATTCTTCCTTCACATCATGAAGATCAGAGATCTCAAGATCTTCGTCAAAAAGGTCTGAATCGTCGATTACAGCATCGTCATGATCATCTTCGGACTCCGCATCATCAGGAAGAGACTCCAATACATCACTATCAATATTAAGAGATGAAGGGATATGCTCATCATCATCGATATGCATTACCTGATCCCGAAAGTCCTGCGATGCACGCCGTATATCGGAGAGAATCTTCCCCATTGTGCGGGCAATTTGGGGTAATTTGCGCGGGCCGAACAGAACCAATACCAAGGCAAAAAGCAGGATCAGTTCACCTGCCCCTGCCCCGCTGGGAAATAATGCCAAAGTTGCTGTATCGACCACTCGGGGCCTCCCCGCACTACCTAGAGCGATAGAAAACAAACTCACCGCGCCTGTTCAAGCGCCACGCGGCTTCATTGTGCCCGGGATCAAGGGGAGACTCTTCGCCAAAGCTCTTCGTCTGAACCCTGCTGTAGTCTATTCCGAGATTGTTCAGATAGGTGCGTACAGAGAGAGCTCTGCGGTCACCAAGCGAAAGGTTGTAATCACGGCTGCCGCGCTCGTCGCAGTGACCCTCAATAACAAGGACTGTATCCGAATTATCATTCAGATACTCTGCAACACTCTCAACCTTCTCCATCTCACGGGGAGCAATCTGGTCGCTATCGTAACCGAACTGAACGGGACTGAAATCAACACCCTCAACACGCTCACGATTAGGGTCATCTGTAAACGAAATGGCGCCCATGGAGCCCTCATGCATATTTCCATCAAGTTCTATCCCGCCAGGGATCACCTCTGTATCGCCAGCGTCAATTTTCTTTTTGCCACAACCCGAAACCACGATAACGCCCGCAACCAACACCAGCACTAAACACAAATTCCTACGCATATCAATATCTCCAAACATTAGTCGCATTATTTCGACTCCCAGTCAGGCGAGTACCAATCGCCACTCAAGGTCGTCAACCGTACTGGAGCGTCACCAAGAGTGTCAAGCACATACAGGTCGCTGTGATGCGACTGCGTCCTTGAGCAAACTATATGGCGCCCGTCCGGTGCCCATGAGGGGTCCTCGTAATCAGCCGAGTCCCTCGTTATCTCCAATTCGTCACCCGTCTTAGGGTCAACAACCCATATGCTGTAGCGCCCGTCACGACGGCTACTGTATACGATCCTCCCATTAGGCCCCCAGTCAGGTGACACATTCTCCGACCCCCTCCAGGTCAACTTCCGAGGGCGCTTGTCTTTACTAGAGATCACATAGATATTTGGTGAGCCGGTAGAGTCACTGACAAAGGCCAGCCTTGTTCCGTCAGGCGACCATGTCGGGCTGGCAACGGCCGAGTGACGAGTCTTAGTTAATCGATTCAATCGCCCTGAAACCTTGTTCTTTACATACAGCTCAGAATAACCTGTGTTTGATAGGATCAGTGCAACCAGGTTGCCATCCGGGGACACTGCGCCTCCCATATTGAGCCCGGGAAGCGCCGAGACCTTCTTTCTGCGGCGGGTCTTAAAATCGATGCTGTAAACACTGGGGCCGCCACCATAGTGGGTTGTGTACAAAACAGAATTGCCATCAGGAGTCCAGAGAGGAGAAAAACAAATCTCTTTGTCGAAGGTGACCTGAATCATCCCGTGCCCATCTGAATCACAGATGTAAAGATCCTGGGAATTGTTACGTTTACCAACCAGAACGATTCGGGCTGAAGCCATGCCAACCTTACCCAATACCTCTTTAGTTATCTTATCGCAAAGCAGGTGAGCCTTCTTTCGCATTCGATCTTTGCTTATTCGTTCGGAGTAGTCAACAAAGCCGCTGCCGCCGTGAACCTTGCGTACAACACAACTTACCTTCAAGTCATCATCGGAGGAGGATATATCACCCACTATCTCGACAGTTGCCACAGATTCACTGCCTGCAATACGGAACCAGCCGCTGCGCTCAAGATCTGACGACAGCGTCTTGAGAAAGCTGGCCGCCAGAGGCCCTTTTACCCGCACCCCTGACAGACGTATGGAAACTTTCCCAATGCCTCCGGATCCTACAACCGTTATGGGATCCGCAGCGTATGTAAACGTCACCGAAAGCGCTAAAATCAAACTGAAAAACTTAACTAACATAAACAAATCCCCAGCGGGTGGCTTTAAAAACAGCAACTATCTCCTCACACACACCCTTACAAAGTCAATGAATGTACACTAACACCAGACCTAAATATACGCAACACATGCTATAGCAAAAAACGAAAATAAATTCCTCTCAAACTATTTCACCACGAAAGCAATCGTGACATCCGGAAAAGCATCCAGAAATGCAGGTGTAAGCCCTTTGATCTGCTTTACTGATGCCGCAGCAGCCATGGCCGACCTGTCCATCTCGGGCACACCGGATGACTTCGACAGCTCTCTCTTCAGCACCCTCCCGTTTGCACCCAGCCACACCGTAACTTCCGCGGCAGGCATTGATGAATTCAAGTCATCTCTGACCCAATAACGGTAAAAGGTATCCCTGACCAGAGCACGGCCGCGTTGAATATCGTTTGCCGAAACGGTACCCGTGATCGTAGGCCTGTTTTCATCAAAAATACGCCTGCGCAGCTCATCCTCTGTAGGAGGTTTCGGCACACTTTTAACGTTCGGATTCCTCTCAACTACAGGGCCTATCCTAATAGGAACCTTTACGCGCTTAGGCGGTGGTTCCGGTTCCGGTTCTGGTTCCGGCTCAGGCTCCGGTTCAGGTTCAGGCTCTGGTTCAGGCTCTGGTTCTGGCTCTGGTTCCGGCTCTGGTTCCGGCTCTGGCTCTGGTTCTGGCTCTGGCTCGGGTTCTGGCTCGGGTTCTGGCTCCGGCTCGGGCTCAGGCTGATTCTCTATCTCCTGCAGATCGGAAGATGAGACAATTCCCACATCAAGGATCTCCTCATCCTGCTCTTCGTTGCAGGCAATCCTCCATGTACTGGCAACTACCAGTGCAATCAGTATCACATGCCCGATAAGAACCCTGCGCAACACTATTTGCTGTCGCCAATTCATTCTTCCCGCCTACTCCTGCTGCGTAACCAGCGATGTACGTGTAATACCCGCTGAATGCAGTGTTTTCAAAACCATAATAATGCGGCCATATACCAGAGACTCATCACCGCGCACCATAACCA
>CAZAKU010000088.1:0-3257 GCA_964485765.1 uncultured Lentisphaerales bacterium | reverse complement strand
CTCGATGATGACATGCCGTTTTAGGCGTTAGTTTGCCCCGGTCAGGGCTTTACTGTGATAGGACGCCGTTATGGCCCCTGCAATATCCACCAGATTAAGCGGATCCGTTCGCGATGTCTTGCGCATGTCGTTACCCCTTGTTATGGCGGCTTCCGGGCATGCAATACGGCTGTTCTGCGATCGTGTAATGCTTTCACGCTACTCTCGCAGTGCGATTTCGGGGTCTATGACGGCCGGGATGACCTGTTTCGCCCTGATGGCGTTTTTTCTGGGAACATCGCGTTACGCGGGTACTTTTGTGGCGCAGTATACCGGCGCCGGTAAGCGTGATCGTGCCGGGTCGGCGGTTTGGCAGGGGATATGGGTTGCGCTGGTGGGCGGGTTGGTTCTTTCGCTGATAGGGATGAACGCCGATTTTATTTTCGATCTCGTGGGGCACTCCCCTGAGATACGCGCGCAGGAGGTGATCTACTTCAGCGTGTTGTGTCAGTTCACAACCGCGCCTCTCATCCTTACGGCAATCGAAGCGTTATGGAGCGGGCAGGGGCGTACGCGGATAGTAATGGTTATCGAGCTCGTGGCCGCAACGGTTAATGTGTTACTTAACTGGATCTTTATTTTTGGTTGGGGCCCCATACCCGAGATGGGGATCTTCGGCGCGGGGCTTGCTACCGGGCTGAGCAGTATTGTTGCTTTGGTTCTGGCGGTAACGCTTTTCCTGCATCGATCCAATCGCCTTGAACTGGGGACGTGGCCGCGTCGTACATTTAACCCCGCATTGATGCTTCGATTACTCAAGTTTGGTGTATCGGATGGCCTGCAGTTTATGCTGGATATGATGGCATTCAGCTTTTTTGTGATATTTATGGGGCGTGTGGGGAATGTTGAGCTTGAGGCGGCCACTATATCTTTCAGTATCAACGGCACGGTTTTCATCCCTATGCTCGGTATTGGGGCTACGGCGTCTATCATGGTGGGGCAGGGGATCGGCGGCAGGAATATTCCGATGGCACGCCGGGCTGTGCGCAGCGCGTTGTTTTTGGCGCTGGGGTATATGCTTTGTGTGAGCATGCTGTTTGTATTTTTTCCTGATGTGGTGCTCTCGCTGTTTCGTCGTCCGGGCGACACAACACAGCCTGAGGTGCTTGCTCTGGCCCGGAATTGCCTGCGCTTTATCGCGGTGTACCTTCTGTTTGATGCGGTGGCTATCGTTTATCATAATGCCATCAGGGGCGCAGGTGATACGCGTTTTGCAATGCTGGCGTCGATATTACTGGCCTGGGGAACATTGGTGCTGCCATGTGCATTTCTGCTCTGGACAGGTGCATCGGTGTGGTGGTTCTGGAGTATTTTTGTTATGCATGTTATACTCTTTGGCACGGTGGTTTTTATGCGCTATCAACATGGCGCCTGGCAACGTATGCGTGTGATAGAATAGCCTGCAAATGCAAATGCAGGAGGGGGCTGTATGAAGAGTTTGAATATGTTCATGCTGGCAGCAATCTTCGCTGCAACATCGCTTTTGGGTGAGTCCTCTGTGAGGGTTTACTCTGTGCGTGATGCCTGTTTTCCTTATCGCTTCGATAGCATTAGTATGATCGGGTCGAAAGGGGCGCAGTTGTCTTTCAGCCATATCTCAGGAAGCCGTACTTTTGCTACAGTAGGGAATGAGTTGCCGGGCGCTTTTCGGGTTGAATCTGTAGAAAAACGAACCCTTAGGGTCTTTGAGCCTACCATTAATGCTGAACGCGATGAACCCGCTCACCGGGTGACGCTGCGCAGCCCGGCGAATGATAAGATTGTCCTGGAAGTCGGCAAGCCGCTTAAGATCCCGGGGCTTATGGCCTGTCTGGTGAATATGGAGTCGGGGAGAATCCGCTATGTCACTTCCGGACAGATTATTATGCACGACGAAGCATTGTGGCGAATAGCTGAGGTAACCAATACAATGGTGGTGGCGACGCTGAAAGATGCACAGATTGAGATTCCGCTTATGACCGATCCTGAGCGCGAATCGATCGAGTTTATGTGGGCCGAACGCCGGCGTGTCGCGAAGGAAGATAAGCGACTGGCCGAAGCGCAGAGGCGCGAGGAGGAACTTGCAGAGGAGCAGAAGAGACGCGAACGAATTGCAAAATACCAGGCCGCTCTGGATGCATCTTCCAAGCCGCGGGGCTCCAGCTCAACGACAATGAATTTTGGATCCGTCTACCGTTACCCTGTCGAGTGGGAGGTGGTTCCTATCTGGGGCAGAAAGGATGGGCAGACATTTCTTCAGCCTATAGCGGTGCCGCGGCGTTTCGAAACGCGGCAGAGCGGTATCTCTATACAGCACAATAATTAACAGCTCCCCGCCCGTTGCTTGTAAACCCAGCCTTGAAATAGTATAATTCCCTAAGTGAGCCCGAATATATGGAGGGAATGTGGGTGATAAGCTACAGTAATAAGATGTTGGTAGAGGCCCAGCGCATCGTTGGGCTGGGAAGCTGGGTGGATGTTTGTGTCCAGGAAAAGTTGTTCTGGTCAGATGAAATCTATATGATTTTTGGCGTCAATCCTTCCGATTTTGAGCCTTCTGTTGAGAAATTTTTCAGTTTCATACACCCGGATGACAGGGATGA
Source organism: uncultured Lentisphaerales bacterium (assembly GCA_964485765.1). GTDB lineage: Bacteria > Verrucomicrobiota > Kiritimatiellia > RFP12 > CAZAKU01 > CAZAKU01. The sequence continues at coordinate 636 of CAZAKU010000088.1, read as the reverse complement.
TGTTCAGAATGCATTTGATGCTTTTCTCAGGAAGGAGGCTCCTTTCGATATCGTGCACAGGATCGTTCGGGAGAGTGGGGAGATTCGGTGGGTTCGCGAGCGGGCCGAAGCGGAGTATGACGAGAGTGGTGAGAATCTTCAGCGGATTCTCGGTGCCACGATAGACGTTACCGAAGCTACAGAAGCAAAGCAGGATCTCTTAAACGCGAACAGGATTCTGTTGCAGCGTGCGGAACAGCTCAGGCGGTTTGGCCGTGAGCTTGAGATAGTTGAAAGCCGTGAGCGTCAGCGTTTATCAATGGCGCTTCATGATAATCTTCAGCAATTGTTGGTTGGGGCGAAATGTAATATAAGTGCTCTCTGCGGTCGAACAAGTGATCCGCAGATACTTGAGCCTGTCGATTCGGCAGTTGAGATTCTTGATGCCGCTATCGCGGAGTGCCGTGCCCTTAGCGTCTCCCTCTATCCGCCGGTTTTGCACGAATGCGGTCTTGTCAGGGCGTTGCAGTGGCTTGTCGAGTGGATTAAGGAGCATCACGGATTGTCTGTCGATCTCTCTGTTGATGGAGAGGTCTCGGTTGATGAAGCTTTTTCAATGGCGATATTTAATACCGTAAGGGAGTTGCTGCTTAACGT
>CAZAKU010000087.1:0-3871 GCA_964485765.1 uncultured Lentisphaerales bacterium | reverse complement strand
GACAGAAGCATATATTGTGTCTTTCGCATCAGGGCGTTCCTCATCGGATGATCTCCATTTTACCGCGTAACTGATAGGAAGTTTGATTTACTGACTGATAGGGATTTGCCTTCCCGAGGCTCCGAACAGCACGTCTTCTGGGCCACGTAAAGTCCCCGATTCGTGAGTAAACCATACGAGAAGCCCGGCTCCGGGGCAAGATTCATTTCGCAGACGGGATCGTGATCGTGAAGTGCAAAATGAAATTCACGTTTCCTGGAGAAGGGAAACCAATTGCTCCGCCGCGAAAGGAGACCAGGGACCCGAGGCGCCCGAAGGGCGTCACGGGAGGTCGAGAGAAGCGTCCCCCATGGGGGAAATTTTGAGCGAAAAAGAGCCCCATGGTTCGAGTTCTGCTAATGTAGTTAATCACAACTATGATAACGCAACGGTGGAATCGTTCTTTGGCGCCCTGAAGGCCGAAGAGGTCCAGGGCCAGATCTATCACGACGGGAGAGAGGCCCGAATGGCTATATTCAGCTATATTGAAGCGTTCTATAACACTTCAAGAATACACACAAGTCTGCCCGAAGGGGCCTCCCCGGTGCCGGGGTGCTAGAGTTCTGCCAGAAGTCTCAATGCATCCGCAGTAGTAGTCATCCTCTCGGCAGGAGTGGCATCGTTACGCGGCTGCCAGAACCCGTGTCCGGTAGATGGGTCGGTCCGTTGCGATGCTATGAGGGCCTCGGCGACCTTCTGTCGCCAGTCAACAATCTCCCCGTTCTTCAGTGAGAGGCGATCGGGTGTGTATTGCGGGACAGAGGATATTAATGCCACCTCGATTCCAAGTTGTTTTATGCTCTGTTGGGGCGCTGCTTCTAGTGGAAGTCTTTTCTGCGCCCTGTATACCGCTCCGGTTACGGAGGATGGCTGTTCAGGCAGGAGTAATACCTGTGCCAGGGCTAACTCCGGTGATGTGGCGTTTGTTGCCTGCAGGAAGGAGGAAAAATTCGCACTGTCGAAGCAAGGCATCTCTTTGGGTGGCGGGGGTAACAGCGCCTGCAGGGCCCAGAGTGCTTCGGCTGCAATGAATTGGGTTTTGTCCGAGGCCGGCCGTGTCGGCTGTTTTCTGTCTGCGATTGCTCCGTTTGCGGGGGTATCGCTCTTGAGCTGATATTGCTTTAGCTGAGATAATGTTTGCCATGCTTTGTCGGCTTTGTCGGCTGCCGCAAGTAGAATTGCCCGTGCACAGATGGCGTCTATATCACCGATTGTTGTTGAGGTCGCAAGCGGATGGGCTTCGGCATATATAACTCGCTGGTTAAATGTATTAACTGCCTCTGGTATGGGGGACGTTCTTGCGGCCAGGGCTAAACGGTCCGATTCGGCGGATGATAACCCCTCCCATGTCCCATCGGGAAGTTGCCGCTTTGCAAGATAGCGGGCGGCCCTGTCGGTTGCCGCAATCGCCTCCTGCTGAATCGATTCCGGCAGTCTCCCGGGGGCATCGATTATAGAGCGCAGCGCGGTTTCTTCAGCGGAACGAAGACTGCTCGTAAACAAAGCTACTATTAAAAAGCATAAAATAGTTCTCATCAGGCAACTAAGTATACGGTAATCGGTGCTGCAATCCAATTTGTTTCATTGGCAGAGGCTTTTGCGCTGTACGCCATTTCTGGTCGGCCCCCTCTCCCTCTCCTTCGTAATCCTAATCGTAATCCTAATCCTCCAGAAAGTGTAAGCCCTGTGCCCGATAATATACCTGGTTCAATATTGCCAAAAGGTCCCGCAAAACGCCATTTCTTATTTGGGGTCAATTTACCATAAAATCACCGCTTTTCTCTCTGACCACAGTAAACTAAGGCATCATTTGGGGTAAACTCATTTTGACAAGCTCATCCCGCCCTTGAAAACACTGGGGTTCGTGTACAGCGCAAAAGCCTCTAGCAGACTTGCCACGCTCAAACACCAAATTGGAGAGCATCACATTTGCGCCGCCCGGAAAAGTATGGATAAAAGAATTCGCCAGCCGCGGAGGTACTGAGGGGATAATTCAGATAACTCACAAAGAGTGCACAGAGTTCACAGAGAAGAGAGTCGGATGAGAAGAATTGGATTTATACTCCCCGCTAAAACCGGAAGCGCCTAATAGGTAAAGCTTTGACCAAGCATATGCGCTCTTCTCATTTTCTACTCCTCCATCTTATCTCACTGCCAATAATGGATTCAGCCAGACGAAGACCGTCAACTCCAGAGCTGACAATTCCGCCGGCATACCCCGAGCCCTCCCCACAGGGATAAAGTCCACGGACCGCGGACTGTCCATCTTCGCCACGCACAACGCGAACTGGACTGGAACTGCGAGTTTCCGAGGCATAGATAATAGCTTCGTCCAATTGCACTCCGTTCAGGCCATTCAACATACCAGGAATAGTGCTCAGCAAAGTCTGCTCAACAAACTCAGGCAGCAATCCACGCAGAGTGGCTACTTTGGCAGCACTGCAGGAGCGCTCGGCAGGTAGATCTGAGGGAGAAGAACCCTCCAGAAATTCACTCAGACGCTGGGCTGGCAGGCTATAGTCAGAGCCACCGGCCGCAAAGGCCGCCGCCTCCAGCTTCTTCTGGAAATCTATGCCTGCCAGCCCCGAGGCACCAAGGTTCGGAAAATCTGTCGGCATAACCGGCACCAGAAATGCCGCATTGCCAAAATCCTTGTCGCGCTGCGAAAAACTCATTCCATTGGTAGTCAAGAGTCCCTCCGATGACGCACACGAAATCACAATCCCGCCGGGACACATGCAAAACGTATAGCAAGCCCGGGTATTCTGTGCTTCACGCCGCGTCATTCGAAAACCGGCCTTTCCTATCGAAGGGTAACTTCCGCCCCACTGTGCTGTATCAATACGCTGTTGCGGAATTTCAACTCGCATTCCAACGGCAAAGGGCTTTGTTTCAAGCGGAACACTCTGATCAGAGAGCATTTGATAGATATCGCGCGCGCTATGACCGGTGGCCAGCACACAGCAATCCGTACGAATTTCCTCGCCGTTCACCACCACACCGCGTACAGCGCCATCTTCAATCTCAATACGCTCAAGTCGCGCACCAAATCGGACCTCCCCCCCCAGGCTGATTATCAGGTTCCGCCAGACGGGAACCAACTCCACCAGGAGATCACTTCCAATATGTGGTTCTGCATCTACCAGGATTTCACGTGATGCACCACATTTCACAAGAGTTTCAAGAAGACGACGAACACGCGGTCGATCTTTACTTCGCGAGGTCAGCTTTCCATCGGAGAAAAGACCCGCACCACCTTCGCCATACAACACATTGCTTTCGCAATTGAGCGTACCGGCCTTCCAAAACGACTTTACACGCTCCGCACGTGGAGCCGCAGCTTCACCGCGTTCAATCAGAAGCGGCTTCATGCCTGCCTCTGCCAGTTCAAACGCCGCCATTAATCCGGCTGGTCCGGCCCCCACCACCACAGGACGGAGGCCCGTAAAATCTCTTTGGGCAAAGGGTGTACGCTGAGGGTGCGGTTTAGCCTTAGATACATCACGCAATCCATTGCGTAACTTAACGGAGAGATCAGCCTCAGCAACCACAGTCATATGCGGCGAGCCATCACGTGCATCAATATAGCGACGCACAGCCTGCAGATTATGCAAATCCGCAGGTTTACAACGGACCTTTTTCAGGGCTGCTTTAAGTAATTGTGCCGGGCTATAATCCAGAGGAATTTCTATTTTATCAATTCGTATTTTCATATTATTTCTCTGCATTCTATCCTTTAATAGAGCGTGTATCAACTCAACATCTTTATCAAAACACTTGTGTGCATAACGAGAAGGTGATCGAAAGCACATGTGTAGATATATCACTTTGC
>CAZAKU010000086.1:0-3444 GCA_964485765.1 uncultured Lentisphaerales bacterium | reverse complement strand
GCCCCGTGCTGGCGGCATGCCATGGCGGATGCCCGAAACACCGCTTCTGCAGCTCCCCCGAAAAGCAGCCCGGTATGAATTACCTGTGTGACGGATATAAAGCATTTTTCACCCACATCGCCCCCACTATGACGCAGATAGCCGCACTCCTGCGACAGGGCCGTTCGGCAACAGAGGTAATGCGTTTGGCCCCGGCCCGGAAGTAAGCGTATCCATTGCAGTAAAGACAAGGCCTAAAAGTGCTTCAGCACATTCCCGACAAAAGACCCTAATTTTTTGCGGAGCACCGACACTTAAGAAAGATTGCTTTACTTTCGGCGTGTTGTAGTAAAGAATTCTTTCGTATCGAGAAAGGCAGGTAAGAAACATGCAGCGAACGACTGGACAATATGAGCGCACTCTAGTAGCGGGTGAAGAGGTGGCGGCATTCATACCGCATCCGCTCCCTCCGATTGACCCGCGCCTTTCTCTGGACGAAAACGGACAGGATCTGCTGCAGAAGGCTGAGGAAGGTTTACGGCGGCTTGACCTGGCAGGAGAGATGGTGCCTTCACTGGATTGGTTTGTCTACGGCTTCGTGCGCAAGGAAGCGGTGGTATCATCACAAATCGAGGGCACCCAAGCCACGCTTGTGGATCTACTGGCATATGAAGCGGCGGGAGAAACAGACGCAGCTATGACACCAGAGATCAGGGAGATCTGCAACTATCTGGATGCCGTCCGATTTGCGCGTGCGGAACTGGGCAAGCCAGACGGGCTTCCACTCTCCATGCGTCTTCTCAATCAGGCCCATGCCAAACTCATGCACGGAGTGCGCGGTGGGAACAAACAGCCCGGCGAGGTCCGCCTGAGTCAAAACTGGATTGGAGGGACGCGACCGGGGAATGCCGCCTTTGTCCCTCCACCGCCCCAGCGTGTGCAGGATGCGCTGTCTGCATTGGAAACTTTCATACATGAGCAGGAGAACCCGATTCCTGCGCTGATAAGAATTGGACTGCTTCACGTCCAGTTTGAGACCATTCACCCATACCTGGACGGCAACGGTCGTGTCGGACGGCTACTGATCGCCTTGCTGCTGGAGCACTGCGGGCTACTCTCTTCGCCGCTGCTCTATCTCAGTCTCTTCTTCAAACGTCACCGCGACGAATACTACCGGCGCCTGTCTGCCGTGCGCACAGAAGGGGACTGGGAGGGGTGGACTACTTTCTTTCTTGAAGGCATCCACACGATTGCCAGTGAAGCGGTTGACAGTGCACGTGAACTGTTTGCGCTTGTTACTCGTGATCGCGAACGCGTACTGGCCGTGCCGCAAGGCTCCATAACAGCGGCCCGCCTGTTCGAGCTGCTCCCTGACCATCCGATGCTGAGCATCTCGAACGCAATCGAGTTACTCGAAACCACGCGTCCCACCGCAACCAAGGCAGTTTCGACACTTGCCGAGTCCGGCGTGTTGGTCGAGTCATCAGGACGAAAGCGCGACCGCACCTTTGTCTATACCGAGTATCTGGATATGTTGCGAGTGGGAACGGAGTTGTAGGCGGCCAACGAATGTCGCCTACCTCTTTCATCAGCACGCGACAAAAGACCCGTCCCTGATTTTCCCACGGAACAGCTCCTCAATGAAGCTACGGCTACCAATGGCTAAACCGTCAGAGAAATAGCGAACTCTGCACTCCCGATAAAAGATCAGACCCAGTCGCGCTGCTGATTAAAACTGACGCCCTGCTCGCCCTCTGCAGCGTGGGTGAGATCGATAACCTCCCCCACCCCTTCCGGGGCTTCTACGCGTAGCGCTTTGGCAGGATAGAGCCAGAACAGCTCGCCCTCTTTTCGCACCTCGAACTCACCTCCGCGACCATCGCGCAGTGGACCCTCAACGGGGAGTTCCATACGCGTTGAGAGCAACGGCAGCCGGCCATATACATACATGTCCAAAACGGATCCGCACGACGCAACCAACTCCTGCACATCCTGATCAGTCAGTTCGGGCCACATCATCACGCGTGAAGCTCCAAGCGAAAGCAGCTCCTGCACCGCCAGATGATTACAGGCCGGTATCGAAAATGATGCGATTAGCGGAATGTCGCCAACCTCTTTCAATCCGAACATATAGAGAGATGCTGCCCTAATTGAGGTTACATGCTGCGCCCCTGCGCGGGATATCTGCTGGCGCACTCCCTCGAGGCGCACCTCCGAACAAAATTCCGGTGCGCGGGCTTCATCACCTCTGCCGGCAACACCCAGCGGGCGCGAGGTAGTTGATCGCGAGACCCTGTTACGCCCTCCCTCCGCCAGCATAACAACACGCCTGGCGGGAAGAGCCGGCTGCAAAGCAATCGGCTCAGTAACCGCAAGTCGCAGAGAAGAGGCAACACTATCACGCAGGGCTGAAACCGAAACATTATCAGACGCCCAGCGCCAAAAGGCGCGGCGAACCTTCTTAAGTTCACCTGCGGGAATAAACAGGTTTCCATCCACCCTTCCAGAGACGCGACCCGCGCATAACTCAGTTTCGCCACTGCGCGCAAATTCAGATGAGAGGATTGCTTCGCTCAGGGGATGCTTGAGTGCCGGCTGGCACTCCAGCGCTTGCTTCCAGCACTCACCCGTAGCGGGAATCACCACCTCAATCCTATCTGCAAAAAGAGAAACCTTCAGATCTAATGTGAGTTCAACAGGAGGCAGGCTTTCTACGTCTCGGCCCTGCTTCCGTACTTCACGACCAATGCGGAAAACGCGGGAGTTGTCATCAACGGGCTTGTCACACAATATATCCAGATGATCGCCTGTCTTGCCTACAGTCACAGAGCGTCCGGACTTTATCATGCGCGTAACAGTTATAGATGGCCCCTCATCCCCATTTGTCGGCTGTACACGGATACGATCGCCACAACGCAAAGGACGCGACAGTTTCACCTCAAAAGCACCGCGCCTTGAGTGGGAAACGACACCGCACAGCTGCCCCGCCGTGCCCATATGCCTGTACTGTATTGCGCCTTCGACATCCTTCAGTGTTCTGAATGCAGGGCTCCAGCGACGCCCCATAGCACCCGACAAAATTCCCCGCGCCTCTTTCAGCACCGATTTGCCGCCATCCGTTGGAGCATCAAGCATCATGCGATACGCACGCACCACACGCTCGACGTAATCGGGGCCCTTGAGTCGTCCCTCTATTTTAAGACTTTTAACACCAAGCTGAACAAGCTCCGGAACCGCATCCAATGCGTACAAATCCCCCGGTGAGAAGAAGAAGCCATTGCCCTCACTCGAATGGTAGCGTCTGCGACAGGGCTGTTTACAGCGTCCGCGGTTACCGCTCCAGCCACCCATCCATGAAGAGAAGAGGCAAGCTCCGGAACGGCTGCAGCAGAGTGCGCCATGAACAAACACTTCGAGCTCCATTGAGGTCGCCTGACTTATACGGGCCACCTCACTGAAGGGGAC
>CAZAKU010000085.1:0-6103 GCA_964485765.1 uncultured Lentisphaerales bacterium | reverse complement strand
GCCATACCAGTGCGTGAAGTGTCTGCCCCGGCAGAGGTATGTTAACCATCAGCTGCTCGCCATTATCATCCATAACCGGCTTCAACGGCATGTGGTGGATCTCGTTGTCGGGGTAATGTTCCTGCTGCCATCCGTTGGTGTCCAGATGCTGCCGGAAGTAGCCCTGTCGATACATTAAGCCTACGGCAACAAGCGGCAGATCAAGGTCGGAGGCCGCTTTCAGGTGATCACCTGCCAGAACGCCCAGTCCACCGGAATAGAGTCGTACGCTTTCATGCAGTCCGAACTCCAGGGAGAAGTAGGCAATACATCCGCTGCTGCATCTGGGTTCGGCATGGTGCGAGAGCACCTCACGATCGAAATCGCTTTTTACCCGCTCCAGCGCGATCATGAAAGCTTCATCACTTATGATCTGTTCGAGTCGCTCCTGCGGGATGCGGCTCAAAAAGAGGAGAGGGTTATGTTCGCATTCTCGCCATAGCTGCGGTTCAATGCGCCTGAAGAGGTCGATTCCTCCCGGTTTCCAGCTCCACCATAAATTACGTGCAAGAGTCTCCAGAAACTGCAGGTTGGCGGGGACAGAGGGGGTTACATTATATAATTGAATTTCCACGGAATGCCTCCATACGCATGTGCGCATTATGTTCTAAATTAAATCGGTTACCGCGTGGGAACTCAACTTACGTTTACGACGCTGTTAAGTGACCCCATCTCGTTGGAGCGCCAATCGCTGCACTCGGGGTCTACACACCATATGCCGTTGATTATGAATTTGTACTCGTATGATCCGGGCTCAAGAAGCAGAGTCGCTCTAAACGATCCGTCGCCGCTCTTGTCGGTCAGTGGCTTTTTTGTCAGGTTCCAGTTGTTGAACGATCCTGCCAGAAAAACCTTGCTTCCCGGTTCCGCGTTTATCGAAAAGTTAACACGTCTTCTTTTTGGTTTCGTCTTGATTGTCATAACTCCAGTTACACCTTTTTTAGTCTGCTATACGATATTCCACAAACTATGGGGCAGATTTTAGACCTAATATGCCGTATCGCCAAGTTAAAGATATGTTAGATCTTCGTTAGCACACCAGATGAGCCCTGTTTTCGGGTTCTCTGGGGCATTCGAAATGTCCTCATCCAATATGTAAGTAGTACAGTTTTTTTAACTTAGCACTAAGTATGCCACACATTCTGTTAGCCCGAATGTTTAACCTGTATTGCGGTGTAAAAAGGCCGCTAATCCTGAAAAGCGCTCAGAGAGTTAAGTACTCGATATAGCTCAGTTACACCCCATGCCTGGGCGCCGCACCCGCGTTGTGTGTGAGGTGAATTACCGTCAGTAATCTCCGGCAGTTGCCCTATGCAGCCTTTTCTGAGCATATCTACCTGCGATGACAGTAGTGCGATTGCGCTGCTACGTGCGCTGTCACCGTATACGCACTGAATCGCCTCTGCATACCCGGGGAATGGCCATGTCCACGCGGTTCCGTTGTGATATGCCGGCTTGCGCGAAGTATCCTCGTCCCCCTTGTATTCTCCGAAGTATGGTTCCTCCGGATTGTTTAGTGAATGGCCGTTGTATCTTAGTGAAAGTCGATGATTTACTGGTAAATCCGCCAAACTACGGATCGCTCCGGGAACGAGCAGTGGCTGGCAGGCATGAAGAATACCTTCGGCAAACGGTGCGTCTGTGATCACGCCCAGCGTAATCAGAAACAGTTGATTGGGGCGCACATGGTCGTCGGCCACTGCTCCTTCGGCAGAGATCCCGGGAGCGCAATGCAGGCAATCGGCACTGGAGTTGTCGGGCCGCATGAAGTACTTCAGGATGCTCTCTTTAACCCTTTCAGCCTTATCCCTGTATTTTTGCTCATCGGTGACCCCGGCGGCTATGCACAGTGCACGATGCCAGAGCGCCTGAATCTCTATCGGGTAGCCCTCTCTAGGAGTTCCCGCCGGAAAATTGGTATCCATCCATGTGAAATGAGAGGGACTGAATACTAGCTCCGAGAGCGGGTCAACGCGAATTCCGTTGGGAGTTCCATTAGCATAACTCTCGCATATTGATACAATTATGTCGGCAAGGCTGCGGTGCCCTACGATAATGTCGCTTGGGTTGGCCTCAAGCTTATTGCAGATTTCATCGGCAGCTACGATGAACCAGAGTGGCGCGTCTGATGTATCGCGGTTTGCCGCGTCATTGCCGCGTATCATATTGGGAAGGGTTCCGCTCTCTTCGTAACGGGCGAATTCAAGCAGAATCGACCGGGCCTCCTCTTCAAAGCCTGCGGCTGTGATTCCGCGCAGTGCTATAAGCGTATCGCGCCCCCAATCCAGAAACCAGGGGTATCCTGCGATAATGGTGTATGATGTGTCGCGGCGGACAATAAATTCGGAGATGGCTTTCTTCAGCAGCGTTTTAAGGCTTTTCGGGTCGGGTTGAATGCTGAGCGTATCGGGGGCTTTCTGCCGGCTATCAGCTTTAAGGGCGGCTTCTATGGTGATATCGCTGCCTGAACTGATTTCCGCTTCGAAGTAACCGGGGCTGAAGAGATCGGTACTGTCTCCGAGGCCACGCTGCTTTTCGAAAGGCAGGGGTTGCATATATTTCCACTCGGGCTCTAATACGAATGTTCCTTTATCGCTCTCCATTCTAAGTGCGGGAAGATTGTCGGGGCAGAAATCGAAGCCTCTTTCGCGTTTGCCAACAGCCCTTTTCCAGGCCTCTTCCGGGCCGAGGAAGGCCTTGGTTTCTGTGTGATTACTGCGCGAGTCGATATCCGGACGCAGGATTATACGTATTGCGCTGCTGTCGGGCATTATCTCGTCGCTTTCATGAGTATCGGATCTGCTTATGCATAAGGTGCAGCGGTTTTCATTCTTAACAAGTGTGTGCTTTACGGAGAGCGGCACGCTTTCGCCCAGGCCGGTAGGCACAAGAAACCGCCAGATAACAGAATCGGAGCCTGTGAGGCCTACATCTTCAATATGTCCCGGACGGAGTCTGGTTGAGTAGTCGCGCCTTACAACCCATATTCGCCAGCGGTTCAGCAGAACATGGCGGTCGACCGGAACAGAGAGATCGCTGTTGATTGCCAGAAACGCGTCGTACTTACTCCTGAATTCGCCCCATGCCGCGCGGATCTGTGACATTCCGCCGATGCCGTTGGTGAGTATGAAATGCTGGTCGGGGTTAATGTCGGCTGTAAGCAGAAGATCCTCGGGTGTCTCAATGTTCTCAGGAAGATTCAGCAACCCCCCTCTCCGGCGGCTGCATGCTTCGGGATCGAATAGGGTGAATTTGTATTCACAATGTTCCACCGTGGTTATCTCTGATGTCACTGGGGATAGCAGCAATATATGTTCATTTCCGTTGCTGCAGGGAAGGCTGCTGTTAATCAGTAATCTACGTTTTGTTTCTGGGACTATGTCGATGCGGAATGGGTGTGGCGCATGAAACAGCAGGAGATGGGAGGAGGGGGCCGGCACTTCGCGCTTGAGGTCGCGTGGCAGGGATATGGGCGTCAGTAGCGGAAACTGATCCGATGCGACAATCTCGCGCAGGCTGCTGATGGGGGAGGTCAGGATACGCTCACTCCACTGCTCAACAGATTCAGGAGAGAGTGTTTGCCTCTGTTCGCACTTATGATCTGCCTGTAATGAATTATGGATTGCCACGCTCAACAGCTTTGCTCTCTGTAAAATTATGCGTTCGGGTTCATTTGCGTTCTCGGTTAAGGGTATCTCGGTGGTTAGCGCTCCTAGCTGCAGGCAGGCGACAGAGAGTGAGGTGATCTTTACCGAAAGCTGTTCATTATCCCAGTTGAGGAGTGCGGTTTCAGCGAAGAGCGGGGTTAGCTCTACACCGGCCGAGATATTATTCGGTAGGGTTAAGTGTGTCTGTATCTCATTGTTTTGTGACAGGTTTGCAATCACGATTACACACATCTCATCTTCTGTTCTCCTAAGCACTGCAACGAGGTCGGGCTCATTATGCGGAATTATCTGAATGGTCGCCCCGTGTCCGAAGCATGGGTGGCGGCTTATCAGGCTGCATAGCTGTCCAACGGTTTCGGCCTGGTTGGCTTCGGCTCCCCAGTTCAGGTCAGATGCTCCGTGAACATCTATCTTTTCGGTGGCAAACCATTCCACCCCGTTTGATAGGCCGAATGCGCCCTCTTCGGAGAGAAGCGCGCAGAGCGCAGTGCGCATGCGGGCATACTCTCTGGATACTGATGCCAGCCGGTTGTTGTCGTGAGTCTCGCAGAAGTGTATCAGCGTACCTGATTGCTGAGAGAAATTATGAGAATAATCTATGCAGTGCTCGATCTCCTCCCTTGAGTAGCACTGAAACAGTTCGGAGTAGGCCCAGTTAAGACCTTTGTCGCGAACCAGATCCTCAACCACGCTCCATTTCCCGCCGAGGCCCTCGAGCATAAAGAGTGTTGCCGGGTATTCGCGGCGTACTTTTGCCGTGATGTAATGCCATACCGCTGCGGGGATCATATAACCCGCGTCGCAGCGAAATCCGTCGACCCCGAGTCTGCACCAGTAAAGTATAACTCCCGCTACATATTCCCATAGATCGCGTTTGCTGTAATCCAGCTCGGAGAGATCTTCCCATGTAACTCCCCATGCCCCGGGTGAGGCAAACGACTGGTTATCGTTGCGTTTGAACCAGTCGGGCCGTCGTACCTGCATACGCGAGGCCCATCCCGTGTGGTTCAGCGGCAGATCAAGCCAGATTCGTCCGTTATGTGCATGGACTGCATCCACCAGCTCGCAAAACTGGTCGAGTGGCGTAGTATGACGGTCGAACTCTGCCAGTGCGGGATCTATTCCCTTGAAGTCGAGCGCGGCGAAGGGACTTCCGAAGCGCCCCATACGGGCGTAGGTTGTTGGGGTGGGGTGTATCGGCAGCAGTTGTATAATACGAAACCCCATCTCATCCATAATGAACGGAAGCTGCTTAATGACATCCCTGAAGTGTCCCGATGGAGGTATGACGGTATAATTTGCTGAATCCAGTTTGGCGATAGTCTCGTCGGCATCCGGCGATACGGGTTGTTCGCGGAACTGCCTTACGAACACGGTGTACACCGTGTTGGCTGCGCAATAATCAGCCGGATCAACTTTTATTACAGTATCTTCGCCCTGAGGCCAGATTAACTCTGTTTGCCCTTTTGGGGAGAAGAAGGCCTTGGCATGGAAGCACCCCACCTCTTCCAGCCCGATGCGCATGGTGAATGATCCGTCATCGGACGCAGTCATCGGCAGATCGCGCCAGTCATGGTTCTGGACAGAGATGCCCTTTTCCACCGCTGCAACACGCTCTTCCCGGCCGATTCCGGCCGCGCAGAGGTTGGTGCGCAGCCAGGCTTCGCCGGGGGTGGGGGCGGAGAGCGTGAGCCGGAACAGCAGTGTGTCGCCCTGATGCAGTACCAGTGCCCCTCCCGGTGACGGTTGCTGTGTTGCGCTGATGCTCATGAATTCCGGATCCCTCTGCGTTTTCGCTGTCATCTGTGTGATGAGCCGCATTTACGACTCTCGTACATGCAGGAGAATAATATTTTAAGCCTATTAAGGCAAGCTGTGCGTGGATATGCGGGTCAGGGTTAACAGCCAGATGGAATTAAATTGTGGACAACGCTTCAAAAGTGGATTAATAACGGAGTCACACAATGAGTGATAATCATTATAATCCGGACATCCACCACCGCAGATCAATCCGCCTTAAGGGACATGATTATGCCGGTGGCGGGATCTATTTCGTGACGATTTGCGCGCATCGTGACGCGGGTAATATTTTTGCCCCCCGCGACGTCAAAAGAATGATCGCGAAAGAGTGGGTGGGTGCGGTAGGGGCAGGCCTTGTGTCTGCCCTCCCTCCCGCAGCCATCCCTCCCGCAGGCCTTGTTGTGCCTGCGCATGCAGGCCTTGTTGTGCCTGCGCATGCAGGCCTTGTTGTGCCTGCGCATGCAGGCCTTGTTGTGCCTGCGCATGCAGGCCTCGCGCCTGCCGTGAATGCCATGCCGTATGTGATTATGCCGGATCATTTTCATGCCTTGGTCTGTATTCCTGCCTGCAATAAAGAGGGCGGGCTTGCGGCCCGC
>CAZAKU010000084.1:0-2594 GCA_964485765.1 uncultured Lentisphaerales bacterium | reverse complement strand
GTCCGCGAGAGTCTAAAATTTGGAAATTGGGCGTTCCTTGTTGGCTGTTGGATATTCGATCCAAAGTCCAAACTCTTTATGCGACGGACCGCAGCATAATTCGGATGGCCCCGACAAAGATCACGACAGAGTTTCAATGACTGTTTTCTTTTGAATGTCCAACAGCCAACAAGGAATTTCCAAATCCAAGGTAAGAGTTTCCTGTCCTGGCTCATCCCCTCCGTGCCTCCGTGCCTCAGTGGTGAACTCATCTTCCGTCGGGACGCTACTGAAGCAGGTTCTCTTTCGTACCATAAGCCATCAACATGGATTGGCGTTTATGCGTTACAGACTTTTATAATTGCAGGAGTTATCTCTGTTATAGAGTCGATGCTGCCTAATGCTCCGGCAAGAGGGCCCTTTCTAAAGCAGGGAACCGGGTTCATGGTGTGTGTATGAACCGAGAGATCCTCTATGTTTCCATGATCACTTGTTATAATTATAGTTGCGTCTATTGCGGCAAGAGAGGGGAGTAGGTGGCAGCAAAACTCCTCTAGTGTTGCAAGAACATAGCCGATGTTATCGGTGGTTCCCCGGTGGCCCGCACGGTCGCTCTGAAAGTATTCAAAAAGGGTTAGGTCGTTGCTGTTGACTATTCGGCTGAGATGATCAGATGCATCGCGGGGTGTAATAAGGGGGATGTCGAGGCCTCGCTGTACTAATAATTCGCGTGTAATGTCCTGATACACAGCATTATCTTCCTTAAGTTTGCAAAACAGACGCAGCGCAGAGGGGCAGCTCATAACACATGTTGTGGTGACGGAGCGGAAGCGGTATTCAGCAACAGCTTCAAATGTGTCCATAGTGTAAGCATTAGCGAAGGTAACTTCTTTGCCGGAATTGTGAAGTCTCAGCAGTAGATTGTTTTCGGTAATTATCTTCTGCAGCACCGGACCTGGGAAGCCTTCTACATGTCTGCCGACAGCGTTTGCCGCATTAATCCCGGTTAAAATTGCGGTTTGCCCGGTGGCGCTTTGGGGAGTGCCGGGGTGGTGTAATGTTGCATCTATAGGAGCCGCACTGTTCAGGATGTTGTATAGGGTAGGGTAGCGTTCCTGTGTTATCGGGTTATTCTCTCCGGCAGGGGCGACGCCAAGACCGTCTATAAATAACAGCAGTATCTTTTTCATTCCGGATGAACCTGCAGGTCGGCAATTAATTGTAAAAGTATGCGTCCTGTCAGTTCAAGGCTCTGGGCGCTGAGCTTGTCGAGCGTATCCTGGGGCGTATGCCAATAGTTGTTTCGCCCAGGTGCAGAGCCGTAGGTGAAATCAATCAGGTCTATGGCAGGCATGCCTGCATCCAGGAATGGTTGATGGTCATCCAGTATTGATGTTTTGCCGCGGGTGATTACACTTGAACTTTTCTGTTTACGAGCGGCTTTTAATGTCGCTATCAGCAGTTCCGGCGATGAGTTCACAGGGATTGTTATATTGAGATCTTTGTCCCCAATCATGTCAGCTACAATGACAGCTACTGTTTTTTTTGCTCTGCCATCGTCAACCAATTGTGCTGCCAGACGTTTGCTTCCATGTAATCCGTCGCGAGGTCCGTAGCGAAAACGACACTCCTCGCCATCAACGAAAGCAAAGAGGATTGAATGCTGCAGTGTTGTTTTCAGATCAACAAGATGCTCGGCAATAGCCAGCAGCAGACCGGTGCTGGAGCCGGAGTCGTTGGCTCCGCAAAAGGTGTCTGAAATCCCATCTTTGGTGTCAGTATGGCTGATTAAGACGATCCAACCATCTCCGCGTCCGGGGATGGTTGCACAAACATCGTTTAATTTCAGCGCTCCGGCAGGGGTTTCGACGTTATAGGTGATTGTTTCAGGTGTTAGTCCTATGCTATCCAACCTGTCGGAAAGATGGACGGCCGCCTGCCGCATCCCGCTGCTGCCGGAAGCCCTGGGGCCGATTGCAATAAATGCAGCGACCTCTTCAAGCGCATTGCTTCCGCTGAAGAGTTCAGCTCGCAGGTCGGGTGGGGGGGTACGAGCTTCAGCAGGTTGCGTTTTCGGCGCGCAACCCGTAGTCGTCAGTATGGTTGCCGCTGCAGCAATTGCTGCAGCAGAACATATTCTTTTAACTGATTTCAACGCCAATAAGTTCCAGAAGTCGGTCGAGATCCTCGTTTGAAAAGAAGTCAATTTCGAGAGATCCCTTGCCTCGTTTGCCATTTCCATGAGTGCAGGATGGTGATATTCGTACACTTGTTCCGAAATGCGTGTGCAGCAGGTCTGACACATAAGTGATATGGCTTTGCGGCATGTCAGGTTTTGAGTTGCTGTCCTTTTTAGGTCCGGCCTTCACACGCGCCACGAGGCGCTCGAGAGCACGTACGCTCAGCTGCTCTGTCACTGTGCGACGGCCGAGCTGGATACGCTCATCCTCTATCTCCAGCCCCAGCAGCACCTTTGCATGTCCGGCGGAAAGCATGTTGCCTCCCAGCATCTGCTTGACCTCATCCGGCAGCTCCAGCAGGCGCAATGCATTGGTTACAGAAGCACGGGCCTTACCCACGCATTCGGCGACCTCCTGCTGAGTCATCTCGAACTG
>CAZAKU010000083.1:0-20636 GCA_964485765.1 uncultured Lentisphaerales bacterium | reverse complement strand
CGGCAGGTCCGCTTCCTACTATAGCAACCCGTTTCCCCGTTTCCGGGCCGACCTTAGGGGGGGTGATCCCTTTCTCTCTCTCCAGGTCGGCCACGTAACGTTCCAGCCTGCCTATGGATACAGACTGCGAAACATCTTTTGCCACTTTGCCGATTGTGCACGGTGCCTGACACTGAGACTCCTGCGGGCAGACTCGTCCGCAAATTGCAGGAAGAAGGCTAGCCTGTTTGATTATCGCAATGGCTTCACCGTTATCGCCCTCGGCAATCGATTTAATGAATTCCGGGATGTCTATCTTTACCGGGCAGCCTTCGATGCAGGGCTTCTTTGGGCACTGCAGGCAGCGTTCCGCTTCGACACGGGCCTGATCGGCAGTATACCCCAGTGCAACTTCGCTAAAGTTGTTTCGACGCACTTCGGGCGGTTGTGACGGCATCTCCTGTGAGGGCAGGGCCATACGCTCTTTTGGCTTAAGCTTTTCGGTTCTGGCATCCAGCTCTTCGGAGATTTTCTTTGCTTCGAGAGCCAGGTCTGCGGCTGGAATGTAAGTCATGGTGAGTTATTTCCTGCGTTACGAGATGTCGGTTTTGAGGGCGTCAATCTTCAGATCATTGTGGCAGCGGGCATGGTCTTTATCTTCGTGAGGCTTGTAGGCGTTTAGGCGCAGCATCATATTTTCGAAGTCGACTTTGTGCCCGTCAAATTCCGGCCCGTCAACACATACGAACTTTGTTTTGCCATCTACGGTTACACGGCATCCGCCGCACATACCGGTTCCGTCGATCATTATGGTGTTGAGCGATACAACGGTGTGTATGTCGAAGGGCCGGGTAGTTTCTGCGCAGAATTTCATCATTATAGGGGGGCCGATAGCGACCACCTCGGCCGGGGGCTCCTCCCGCTCGCAGCACTCCCTCAGCGGTTCGGTGACAAGCGCTTTGCGGCCGTATGAGCCGTCGTCGGTGCATATAATAAGTTCATCGGCAATGGCCCGCATTTCATCTTCAAGAATCAGCAGCTCTTTGTTTCGTGCGCCCATAATAATAATGACGCGGTTTCCTGCTCTCTTCATTCCCTGAGCAATAGGGTGGAGGGGCGCTACGCCGATACCGCCACCAACACAAACCACTGTTCCTACGTTGCTGATCTCTGTGGGCTGGCCGAGTGGCCCTACCAGGTGTGCGATAGAGTCGCCTACGTTCTTTTCGGCCAGATAATGTGTGGTACGTCCCACGGCCTGGAAGATAAGGGCAATCCAGCCCTCCTCTTCATTGGCGTCGGCAACTGTAAGCGGCACTCGTTCACCGTCGCTGGTGAGCTGCAGCATTATGAATTGACCGGGCTGGCGTTCCCGCGCTATATCAGGAGCATCAACACGGATGAGGAATACCTCTTCGCTAAACTGTTTCTTGTAGATAATCCGGTTCATTGTCTATCCTTGGTTCGCTGCTTATGTGTGGCTTAGAGTATTCAAAGCCACAGGAAATGGTTATACTTGCCTGTTAATGCCTCTGGGACCTGCTGTTCAAAAAAGAGAAGCGGAATATACCAACTCCATAAGTAAACGTGAAGAGTAAAGATCTTCATTTCTGTTTAGCCCGAACGTTTCGTGAGTGTCATGACACGTTCGCCCTTTGGACTTTGACTACAACGACTTGCGTCGTTTTCGCTCAGGGCTAACCCTGAGAAAGGTGCTATTGCGCTGCGCCGAAGTCTCAGATCGAGAACCATCTCGTTCTGAATCGCTAATATGAAGTAACAACCTGCTGTTTATGAAATAGAGAGTTAGTCTTTTCTGTTTTGCTGTATTGACCTGTTTTTGATAATATTGCTATACTCGTCGGCACTATGACCGATTCCCCGAAAGAAAATGATGATTCTGTGCCCGAAAAGAAATCGCCACCGGAAGAGCTGATAGACCTCTCTTCGCTGGGTGGGTTGAGTATGACGCCGGACTGGGCTCGTAAAGATCCTTCCGAGCAGCGTTTTGATGCTCAAAAATACTCGCAGAGCGATAACAGGTCTCGGGGAGGTCGTGGTGATCGAGGTCGTCCGCGACGCGATCGTGATGATTCAAGCCGTAAGCCTTACATGCAGAAGCGGCGTGATTACGCTGGTCGCGGGCCAAGCGGGCCAGGCGGGCCAGGCGGTCCAGGCGGACCGGGCGGACCGGGTGGGCCAGGCGCCCCAAGGGGTGAGGCTCCTCGAGGTAAGCCGGGAGGAGGCGCGCCAGGCGGCGCAGGTGCTCCGACGGCTCCGCAGGGCGGCGCGCCCCGTGGCGGACAGCGCCCGTATTCAGGTACATCGCAGGATGGTAATCGCAGGACCTTTCGCCCTCAGCGTCAGAAGATGCCTGATTTGCCGATAGATGTACGATTCCTTCCGGATCAGAAAAGATTGTCCACTATCATCCATCGCATACATTCCTCAAAGAAAGCCTGGTCACTGCGTGATGTAGCAAAACTGTTTATGGATCATAAGGATTCCGTGATGGTTAAGTTCGAGTCGCACCCGGGTGATGTGCGCCAGGATCTCTTCCAGTGTAAACTTTGCGGCTCTGTGGGGATTAACAGCGAAGATCTTATTACTCATTTCAAGGACTGCCATGTGGAGGACTTTTACAAAGTCAGTCGCGAGGCAACTGAGCCGCCCTCAGGTAATTTTACCGGTGTTTCCCGCTGTGGCATGAGCGGGGTACTGCTGGGCCCTCCCAATCATCACAGTACGGCAGGTAAAATCGAAGAGGTCCGTCGAGAGCGATATCCCAAAATGCCTCTTGATGCCTATCGCGGTAAAATGGAGCTGCTGCAGGACGCCGAGCTGGTTGAGCAGTGGCGGAATGAAAATTGTGAAAAGGTTGTTTACCGAAGCAAGGAACAGCTTAAGCTTCAGGCAGCTGCTAAGCCCGCCGATGGTGACGATGCCGCTGAAACAGCGGTCGAGGTCTCCGAATTGAACCGTGCCGCTGCCGAGGCAGAACTTCTTCGCGATATTGCGCCAAAGCATGTTGTGCGCGGGCATCGGGCAATATGTTCGCTTACGGTTGCTGAGAAGATTATGAATCAGGACCTTCTCTACATGCTGCGCGGTGCATGGCGCCGTGAGAATAAGTTCCCGTCATCTATGTTCTTTGCCCTGCGTGGCGCATTCAGGCATCGCCGACTGCATGTTTTCAAGGCGGGTGAGGGACGCGGTGTCGATTTTGTTGTCGCGCAGAAACCTACGCCAGTTGACTCGGAGCATGTTGTAGATGCTCTGCGTGAGGTCCTCGTGTATATAGGGGAGAATACGGCGTGTACGGTGTCTGACCTGTTTGATGGTATGGGGGTGCCCGCTGACCCGAAAGCACCGGAAGCGTTGCATCTGCTCTCAAATATTAAGTGGCTGGTAGAGAAGGGGCATATAATTGAGTACTATAACGGTGTTTTAGCTCTCCCCGACGGCCGACCAGTCTTCAGGCATCTCACTGAGGCGGAGCGGAGTCAGGCAGATGCCGCAGCCGTTGCAAGAAGCAAATCTGAGGCCGGGGGCGGTAAAGCTCCCGGGAAGAAAGATGAAAAGGTTGCTGCAGATGGTGCCGCACCAGCAAGCGTGGAAGCAGAGAAAGCGGTTGAAGAGGAGGTCACTCCCCCGGCCGTTGAAGAGGAGAGTACTCAGGATTCTTCAGTAGAGACTGCTGTAGATGATGATACGTCAACGGAACCGGAGAAGGCTGTGGAGCCGGAAACGGTGCCTGAGACATCTGAGGAGAAGGCTGTGGAAAGTGAGGCACCTGCAGAACCGGAAGCGGTATCTGTGGAACCTGAGGTCGCACCTGCGAAGCCGGAAGAGAAGCCTGCAGAGCTGGAAATGGCGCCTGCGGCACCTGAGGCGAAGGCTGTGGAGAATGAGGCACCTGCAGAACCGGAAGCGGTATCTGTGGAGCCTGATGTCACGGTGGCAACGGAGCCGGAGAAGGCTGCAGAACCGGATGAGAAGCCTGTAAAGCCGGAAACGGTGCCTGCGGCATCTGATGTCACGGTGGCAACGGAGCCGGAGAAGGCTGCAGAGTCGGAGGCGAAGACTGTGGAAAGTGATGCACAGGAAACTGAAGTCGCTGTTGCAGAAGTTAAGTCCGATCCTGAAAAGCCAGACGTGCAGGAGTCTGCATCCGCACCTGAAGTTGATTCAAATGAAGAGGCTGAAGACGATAGTAAGCAGTAGTCCGTGCCCGTGACTGGCACTTCAGGCATCTCTGCACGTTATGGCCTTTAATGAGCGCAGTCTGGTTTTCGGACTGATCGATGTGTATGAAATCATTTATTGCGCTTTTTTCTTGCGTATTTGTGCCTATATCGGCATAGTTCGCGCGTTTTCAGACAGGCATTAGAGATAATAATGGGCTTGAGCCCTTTGCAGGAGTAAGCAATCATGGCACGAACAATACCAATGTCAAGAATCCGTAATATCGGCGTTATGGCGCATATTGATGCGGGAAAGACGACCGTTTCGGAGCGTATTCTTTTCTATTCAGGAAAGACCCATAAGATCGGCGAAGTGCATGATGGTGAGGCCATCATGGATTGGATGGAGCAGGAGCAGGAGCGAGGTATCACTATTACCTCTGCCGCCACCACCACCACATGGCGCGATCATTCGATTACATTGATTGACACCCCCGGACACGTTGACTTTACCGCAGAGGTAGAGCGCAGTCTGCGTGTGCTCGATGGTGCTGTAGCGCTTTTCTGTGCTGTTGGCGGTGTTCAGCCACAGTCCGAGCAGGTATGGCGCCAGAGCGAAAAGTATGCAGTGCCTAAGCTTGCTTTTGTTAACAAAATGGACCGCACCGGGGCAGATTTTTTCGGTGTAATTGAAAGTATTTACAAAAACCTTGGTGCAAATGTTGTACCGATGGTTATTCCTATTGGAAATGAGGATAAGTTCCGCGGAGTGGTTGACCTTATTCGTATGAAGTCGATCATCTACGACGAGGAGAGTAAGGGCGCAGATTGGCATGAAGAGGATATCCCGGCGGAGCTGCTGGATGATGCCAAGATGTGGCGTGCAAACCTCGTTGAAAAGAGTGCTGAGCAGTGCGACGAGTTGCTGGAGAAGTATTTTGAAGAGGGTGACCTGAGCGAAGATGAGATTCGTCGGGTTGTTCGTGAATCCACAATCAGCCGCACAATCATTCCTGCATATTGCGGCAGTGCTTTCAAGAACAAGGGCGTTCAGATGCTGCTGGACTCTATTGTAGATTTTCTGCCGGCCCCGGACGAGATTGAGCCTATCATCCATTCCGGCGATGAAACTGTTGTACGGAAACCCTCCGATGACGAACCTTTCTCGGCCCTGGCGTTTAAAATTGTAAGTGACAAGCATATGGGTAAACTTACCTTTATTCGTGTCTACTCCGGTGTACTGCCTGCCGGCTTTACGGTTCGCAACAGCTCAAAGGGTAACGATCAGCGAGTGGGTCGTATCCTTCGTATGCATGCGAATCGCCAGGAATCGCTGGAAGAGGCCCGTGCTGGCGATATCGTCGGTATCGTCGGCCTTCAGAAAACACGTACAGGTGACACTCTCTGCACAAAGGAACATCCTATTATTCTTGAGTCGATTGAGTTCCCTGCGCCCGTTATGTCTATCAGTATTAAGCCGGCCACGCGCAGTGACAGCGATAAGATGAGTGATGCACTGCACTCACTGGCTGATGAAGATCCCACATTTACGGTTTCATTTGATGACGAGACCAATGAGACGATCATCTCTGGTATGGGTGAACTCCATTTGGAGATTCTGGTTGATCGATTGAAGCGTGAATTCAGTGTTGATGCTGACGTCGGGCGCCCCGAAGTTGCTTACCGCGAAACGGCAACAGTACCGACTGAGGGTCAATATAAGCACGCCAAGCAGTCTGGTGGTCGTGGTCAGTATGGTCACGTGCAGATGCGCCTTGCACCTGAAGGACCTGGTGTTGGTTTCTCGTTCGAGAATAAAGTCAAGGGTGGCAACATTCCTTCGGAATACATTCCTGCAGTGCAAAAGGGCGTAATAAATGCGATGGTTTCAGGGCCTTTTGCCGGATATCCGGTTGTGGATATGAAGGTAACGGTATTCGACGGTAGTTATCATGATGTTGACTCAAGTGAATTTGCCTTTATTGAGGCCGGACGCCAGTGTTTCAGGAAGCTCTTTATGCAGGGCAACCCTGAGTTGCTTGAGCCGGTTATGTCAGTTGAGGTAACCACTCCTGAGGCCTACATGGGTGCCGCTTCCGGTTCCATCTGTCAGCGCCGCGGGCGTATTGAAGGGATGGAGGAGAAGGCTGGAGCTAAGGTCATCCGTGGTTTGGTCCCGCTCAGTGAGATGTTTGGTTACTCTAATGCTATCCGTACCCTGACGCAGGGACGCGGTTCATTCGGCATGCAGTTCGAGCATTATGAAGCAGTGCCGTACTCTATTGCTGAGGAGATAGTTCAGAAACGTCGCGATCAGAACAAGGTTCGCTAAATGCAGTATATAATTACTCTGCCTGATGCATCTGTTCCGCTATCAGGCGTAATTTGCCATTTTAAGTCCTCGTTGGTATACCGACGTGGGCTTTTTTTGGTCGGTTAACGATTACGGCAACGACTACGGAATACGGGGAGACGCCCATCAAGCGTCAATCGTAATCGTCTCCGTAGTCGTCCACCGGATGAGCCGATGGGGCGCGCTGTCACGGAAGGGGCTATTCGTCAAGTCAGGCACCCTTTGAGGATGCGCCCTATGTGCCTATGAAGAGTGCAGTACACTTCTCGTGAAAGAATCTTGTTTTGCCGCAGGGAATTACTTCTTAGTAAAAGTCTCGAAGGTTGCATGGACCTGAAGTTTGCTTTCGCTGTTAACTTCTGCATCTATGATTGTGAGACGCCATGGGTGAGGGAGGTCGACTGCGTTGTTCAGCGCTGCCAGTTGCGACGGCAAAACAGAGATGAATTCAACTTCGGATCTACGCAGGTTCCAGTTGTCGCGGGCGTCGACATCCTCTGTTTGTATGATTTCAGATCCGCTCGACGGCGTCTCCAGCAGCTTCGTAAGGGCTTCCTCGTCGCATGCAGAGGCTCTCATCCGCTCACCGATGCGGTTATAACTTTCTGCCAGCATCCTGTCCTCGTGTAGAGCATCTATTATTGCCATGCGGGTTTTTGTGAGTTTCTTAAGTCTGCCCTGTTCCACAAGAGTGTAGAGAGAAAAGAATACGGCAATGATGAAGGTCACCAGACTTGATGCAAGCAGGCAGGTTGGCAAAGAAGTTCTTTTCATTGAGAGAGCTCCCCGGTTACAAGGAGGATGGGGGTCTCGTTGTCGTGAGTGCTCTGTCGACTGACTTCAATAATGTAGTTTGACTGTGCGAGTGATGTTTTCAATGCATCAGCTGTGGTCGGGGATGTCACACTGCAGGTGAGTTTGAATGTACGAGGCGTGGTTCTCAGTTTGTGAACTGTTATTCCAAGCTCCGATGCTGCATTAAGGACTATTACGGCCGGTGACAGAGCCGAGGGGGTGGTTATGCTGAAAATAGCCGGTTCGTGGCGCTGCTCCCACTCTCTTCTAGCCGTAACGATCGCAGATACGCCACGTGTGGGCAGGGGGTATCCTGCGACAGTGCTGGTGGTCTTCTGCGCCTTTTGATTGGCTGTAGCAAAGCTCCTCTTTGCTGATATTATTGCGTAAGTGGAGTATGCGAAAAGCAGCGCTGACAGTAGAAGCAGGATGGTTGCTGTAGCGAAAAGGGGGCCGTTGCGTTGTTTCTCGGATGCCGCATGTACTGCTTCCCTGTTGCGCAGATTGAGTGTTGTCTTCTCGGATGCTGCCCGTGCCAACGCCTGTGCCAGCAGGTTTTCCGGCTCATGAATCTTTAATTGACGATTGCATGTGTCGTCGTTAATAGCTGCTGCCATTGTGGAGGGGTCTGTTGCTTCGCCGGATATTGACCAGTAGACCTGCTCTCTGTTGCTGAATACAGATAGAATTATGCGCTTAAGCATGGCGCTGTCATTACGTCGGCAGGGATGTGCGGCAATGAACTTTTTTCCGCATCCGAAGACCATGAGATCGCCATGTTTTGTGGTGTGAAGGAGAATGCATTCCCTCTCGTCTACTGCCGCCAGCTGTTCGAATTCACGCCACAGGGCGGTTCCCGGACTTAGCAGGTATTCGGGATTGGCGTCTCTTTGCCGCAGCTCACTGATTCGTTCCGACAGGTTTTCCTGCGTTGTTGCTGTGCAGATGATTTTATCGCTGGATACAAGTGGCGGAGATATACTGAATGCTACGTGAGCCTCCTCAATGGCAAAGGGGAGATGTGGATCAAGAAGAGATGCAAGAACTTTCACGATTTTTGATTCGCTAAAAATGGGACGCTGAAGACCCAGAAGAAGTGACTGGCGTGGCTTCATGGCTGCTGCGACGCTGCTTCCAGCTTTAATTCGCCTCAGTAACCGGGCTTCTGTATCGTCTTGAAGGGGTATACAGCGCATCTTTCCGCGGCGAAGAATTGCTATACGGGGGGGGGAAGAAAGGTCATCAAAGCCGATCGTTGCGTTCTTGAAGATGGAAGTTATCCCCATTATTTACCTGCTACCGGCCATGTCGGTTGCGGCGCTTGAATATATATTTAATGTACTGCTCAATGCCAATAAGACAAAGGGCGACCAGAGCAAATGCTATCGCTAGAAATGCTAACGAATGGTCGTCAGAATACGGATCAAAAATAGCCCGTTCGAGCCCGTACCATAGTAATAGACCTGCCATTGCTGCAAACATTAGCCACGTCATACTGACAAGTAGTGTTATGACTTTCTTGTTGGGAGATGTTGCTTTGCGTTTGTGGACGTTACCGTTGTTTTTTGAAGGGTCTCGCTTAACCCTCTTACGAACTCTTTTCTTCTTAATTGGCATGGGGATATGATAACGGGAGACGATGGTTTGTCGAGTCAAAGATCGGTTATTAAGCATTTTTTCTATTATTTGGGATGTCGACAATCGTCGTGTGATATGTGACACTGCTGTCGCAATGAGAGCTTTCTTATATCGGATAAAGGCGTTGTCGGTTTCTCTCTTCTGGGCCCTGTGTGATGTTGGCCCCGGGGTGAAGGGAATGGCGGGGCTGTGCATTTTGGGATATCTCCTGCAGCGAGGTATTGAATCGCACTCGGTGTCATTGCTGGAGTCGTGGTTGAATCTGCAGAGAGGGGATATTCTGATTGTTCTCAAGAGTCAGAAAACATCTCTGCCTATGTCGCTCTTTGCTCTCAGTGCGGAGGGGATGAGGAGCGGGTTCTGGTGGCAACCGGTTACTTATATGTTTATGCATGGCTCTGTTTTGCATTTATGTCTGAATATGTTTATGCTCGTTATGTTCGGAAGCCCTGTTGAGTCGCGTGTTGGTTCGTGGCGTTTTGTGAGGCTGTATCTGTTTTGCGGGATATTGGGGGGAGCCGGTTGGTTGCTTCTGGGTGGTTTTGGTGGCGTGGATATCTGTTTGGGTGCCTCCGCAGGGACCTTCGGTGTAATAGGGGCGTATTGCGGACTTTATCCCAAGCGCCTGGTGGCTCTGTTCGGTGTTGTTGATATACGGGCCAGGAGTTTGGCGCTGTTGCTGGGCCTGGCGGAGCTTCTGAATGTTCTGTATGGCACCAAGAACGTAGCCTATTCGGCCCATCTCGCAGGCGGAGTTGCCGGTTATCTGGCTGCCGTAGGGTTTGTGCGCAACTGGCGCATAAAATGGCGCTTTTGGCAAAGAAAGAGGTAGCATCCTCTTTCCGAGAGGTTAGGATGCTGTTTTAATAATGTCGGGATTGATGCAGTTGGAGGAGAGATGGCGATTAAAAGAATAGTAGTTACAGGACATCTGGGTTTCATAGCATCGGCTTTTTGCGAAGAGTTTAAGGATAGGTATGATATTACCGGTATCGATTTTGCCGGTTGGGGTTCAATGGAGAGGAACCTGGCCGAAGGTGTTCGTGATGTAAGGGCTGATATCGCGGATGCCGCGCATATTCGGGAGATCATGGATGATGTTAAGCCCGAAGCGATCCTGAACTTTGCTGCAGAGAGTCATGTCGACAGGTCTAATGATGATGACTCAGCCTTCTGGCAATCCAATGTATTCGGCGCCCGTACACTTGCCCTTGAGGCCAGCCGCCTCGGGATTCGTATGGTGCATGTTTCAACAGATGAGATTTATGGCGACGCGAAGAGTGAGTCGGAGCCGTGGGTGGAATCCTCGCCAATGGCGCCTAAGAACCCCTACGCGGTTACAAAGGCCGCGGCGGAGATGCTTTTAAAGGTGTATTGCGAGAGCAGAAAACATGATCTGGATGTTGTGATAACGCGCGGAGCCAATACGGTTGGTCCGCGGCAGTTCCCCGAGAAGGCCGTTCCCAAGGCAGTCTGGTGCTTTACGCATGGTGAAGCGTTCCCCCTGTTTAAGACTCCCGCGCGCAGGATGTGGCTGCATGTACTGGATCATGTGACGGGTATTGAGGCCGCTCTCCGTAGAGGTAAGCGCGGGGAGGTATACAACCTTGCCCCGACGGCTGATTCTGAAGAGATAACGGAAAAGGTCATCGAGAGGGTTCGCGACCTGGTCGGCAAAGGCGATATCACCAAGGTCGAAGACCGCGATAGTTACGATCTGCGCTACTGGATGGATTCATCTAAGGCAGAAGTGGATTTGGGCTGGGTCGCAAAATATAATCTGGAAGATACATTGAGTTCTACGGTGGACTGGTATCTCGGCAATCAGGATTGGCTTGAGGAGGCATTTAGTGCCCCGGCCCGGAAGTAAGGGCATGTGACTCATCAGATTTCGACGACGAGGCCGGTTTACGACTACGGTCACGATTACGGTTCACGACTGGAGATTCTTGAATCGTCTACCGTAATCGTAGACCGATTTCTCTCTTTTCTGCGTTCTGGACGTCCGGCAGGCTCTTAGCCCGCATATTTCATGAGTAATCTGCTGTGAACGAGTTTAACACCGCCATTACAGTCCAAATAGTCAAAACGCCATTTTGCAGTATGTCTATACAGCTGCATCGCCGTTTTATCGTTTGGACCGTACTGTCGACACTCTCCACGTTCTCGCGACGAAGACTCATGAAATATGCGGGTTAGCATCGCCTCAGCAAAGTAATGGTCAGTCTATACGGCCAGATATGTGACATTTGTATGTAAAGGGGTGCGAAATAGTGCCTCTTGTCAGCAAGATCGTTATATTAGGTCTCAGTATTTTCTATCAAGCAGGGGTGATAACAGGTATCTTTTGCTCTTTCGGAAAACAACCAAGGAGTACGATATGTGCGATGGAACGAGCCCTTTGGGTCTCCCCTTTGAAAAAGAGGAGCTTGAAGCATTTCTTGCCGGATTGGAATCTGTCAATAATCGTTTCGGTGACAGCCTGAATGCCGATGAGATTTCATCTCTTAATGGGTCTCGGGAGTTGTTGCAGGAGCTGATTCACCGTTTGCATCACACTCATTGATACTTCAGCAAGATTATTATGTATTGGCACAACAGCCTGGACACAGCTCCGGCTGCTGTGTCTATTTTCGTACTTTTACGGGGCGACGCCCCCGGAACATTAAGATAAAGGAAGTTCAATTATGTCAAAACAAAAGATTGTTGAGGCTGTCGAGAGTGGCAGGGTTCTGATTTCGGACGGCGCATGGGGTACTTTTCTTCAGAAGAAGGGAATGGTTGCCGGAGAGTGTCCTGAGTTGTGGGCCGTTGAGCGCCCGGCAGATGTGAAGGAGATCGCCGAATCCTATTTCGCTGCAGGCGCGGATATGGTGGAAAGCGATACTTTTGGGGGCACATCATTCAAACTGGAGCATTTCGGGCTGACCGAGCGTGTGGCTGAAATTAATGAAGCTGCTGCACGTCTTTCGGCTGAGGCTGCGGAAGAGGCAGGGGGCGAAAAGTGGGTTATCGCTTCTGTTGGACCCACAGGCAAGATGCTTGTTATGGGCGATGTAACTGAAAATGAGCTTTACGAATCTTTTAAAGAGCAGGTAGTTGCACTTGAGAAGGGCGGCGCCGATGCCGTGTGTATTGAGACAATGAGTGATATTCAGGAGGCCGCTCTGGCTGTTAAAGCCGCTAAGGAGAACACCGGCTGTGAGGTGATCGCTACCTTTACATTCGAACAGACGATTAATGGCGATTACCGCACCATGATGGGTGTATCGCCGGAGCAGGCCGCTGAAGCTATGATTGCGGCCGGTGCAGATATTGTCGGTACAAACTGTGGCAATGGCATCGAGCGCATGATTGAGATTGTGAGCGCAATGCGTGCTGTTGCGAAAGAAACCCCGATACTTGTGCATGCCAATGCGGGTCTTCCTGTAAATGTTGATGGTGTTGATACCTTCCCTGAAAGTCCCGAAGACATGGCTCGTCAGGTGGGCGGACTGGTTGCAGCCGGCGCAAATATCATTGGTGGTTGCTGTGGCTCCACACCGGCACATATCAATGCTATGAAAAACGCGGTCAGCGCATAATCTATAAGGAATTAGTATAATGGCTATTAAAACAAATCTTCTGGGTTCGGCGATCGGCTCAATGCCCTTCTCCGATGTTGAACATGCAATTGATGTGTCACTCGATAAGCTTGACTGTCCGATATGGCCGCAGCTCTCTGCTTTTGGTCTTAAGGAGCAGATGGAGATCCAGTATTCCGAGGGTCTGCCGCGCGCCATTATCGATGAGGTAAAGGGTCGCATGTATTTCGACACTACTGGTGATTATTCCGACGAATTCGCCGAATTCTACGAAGCCTATATGGTGGCTATGGATCCGGATGATGGAACCGGCGATTGCTCTGCAATGGCGATTTCGGAAGATTATTCACACGGTATCTACGCACTTGAAAAGCGCCTTCAGGAGAAGGGAGTAAAGCTGCCGTGGCTTAAGGTCCAGACGACCGGACCGATCAGCTTCGCATTGACGATCGTCGATGAGAACAAGCGCGCACTCTGGTACAATGAAGAGTTCCGCGATGTAGTTGTTAAGGCGATGGCAATGAAATCCCGCTGGCAGATTCAGAAGTTCAGCGCTTATGCCGATAATATCATCTGCTTTATCGATGAACCGATCCTATCCGCATTCGGAAGCTCGACGTATGTTTCGGTCGACCGCGAAGAGGTAGTAGCTGCACTTAACGAGTGCGTCGAAGCTGTTCATATGGATGGCGCCCTCGCCGGCACCCATTGCTGTGGTAACACGGAGTGGAGCATCCTGGTTGACGCCGGAGTCGATATTGTGAACTTCGATGCTTTCGAGTTCGGTGAAACCATCGCAATGTACTCCGATTCCGTAAAGGAGCTGTTTGCCCGTGGCGGACTTCTGGCATGGGGCGTTGTTCCGACCTCTCCTGCTATACGCGAACAAACCTGCGAAAGTCTCTGTGCACAGCTCGAGAGGGTTATGGATAACCTGGCTGCAGCAGGGATCGATAAGCAGACGATTGTTGAGCAGGCCATAATCACTCCCTCCTGCGGGACGGGATCGATGGATGAAGCGGATGCAGAGATGGTGTTCGAGATGGTTCAGCAGGTCTCCGTTGCCATGAAAAGCAAATACGGTTTCTAGGAGATCCGTATGAAACTTGCCATTACCGGTAAAGGCGGGGTGGGGAAATCCACCCTTGCCGCAACTTTGACTCTGTTGCTGACACGCTCGGGCACGCGTGTATTGGCTCTTGATGCAGATCCGGATGCAAATCTTGCCGGTTCTCTGGGGCTTTCACGCGGGGAGCAGGAGTCGATAATACCAATTGCGGAACAGACCCGTCTGATTGAAGAGCGTACCGGGGCGAAGGTTAAGCGCTACGGACAGATGTTTAAGCTGAATCCTACCGTTGATGATGTGGCCGACAGTTACGGATTCACTAAAGATGGTTATACGCTGATGATTCTGGGGGCTGTGGATCAGGGCGGCGGCGGATGTGCGTGTCCCGAAGGCGTTTTGATAAGGGCTCTTGTCTCAGATCTTATTCTTAATAAAAGCGATGCCCTTATTATGGATATGGAAGCGGGAGTGGAACATCTGGGGCGGGCTACTGCGCGCGGCGTTGATTGTATGCTGGTGGTGGTTGAGCCTGGAAGACGTTCGGTGGATTGTGCAAAACGTATTATCCGTATGGCGCATGATATAGGCTTGAAAGGCCTTAAAATGGTAGCAAATAAGGTCCGCTCCCCGGAGGATGAAGAATTTATACGG
Organism: uncultured Lentisphaerales bacterium; assembly: GCA_964485765.1. GTDB lineage: Bacteria > Verrucomicrobiota > Kiritimatiellia > RFP12 > CAZAKU01 > CAZAKU01. The sequence continues at coordinate 6,383 of CAZAKU010000083.1, read as the reverse complement.
CAGGCTCTGCCGGAGCTGCCTCTGCTTGGCGTTATTCCATATTGCGAAATATTTGCAGATGCCGACAGGCGCGGGTGCTCCCCGCTGGATCTTCTGCCTGCAGAGATAGTGGAAGAATTCAATTCGATTCTGAATAAACTCAAGGAGTTGTAACCGATGAAAGATATTCAGCATGAAAAATATGCCCACCTCATGATGGAAGTTGAGGAGCTCGAAGAGAAGGTCGATGAGCTTGAGAAGGCCGGAGATAAGCCGGGTGATCTGAAAGCGGCACTGGAAGAGTTGGCTGAAGCGAGAGGGAAGCTTACCCGTGTCAGTGATGGGTGCGGCCCATCCAGAGCTCCGGGTGCTTAAGAGTTCATGGTGGGGAATAGCAAATGAGTTATGTAATAGGTATAAGCGGGAAGGGGGGCGTTGGTAAAACAACACTGTCGGCCCTTATTGTTTCACGCTTGATTTCACGGGGCAGGACTCCCGTGCTTGCGGTGGATGCAGATCCCAACAGCTGCCTCGACAGTAATCTCGGCGTGACGGTTGAAAAGACGATCGGTCGCGTTCGCGAAGATGCACGCAAGGAGGCAGCCAAGGGGCTGGCCCTGGGTATGTCGAAGCAGCAGATGCTTGAACTTAAAATCGCTGAAAGCCTGGTAGAGGCCGATGATTTTGACCTTATAGCGATGGGCCGTTCTGAAGGTCCCGGATGTTATTGTTATGCCAATAATGTTTTGAAGCAGGCTATAAATACGATTTCAGATGCGTACCCGTATGTGGTACTCGATAATGAGGCCGGGATGGAGAACCTCTCCCGTCGTATCGTGAAGAAGGTGGATTTGCTGATAATGGTGGCTGATCCTTCACGCCGCGGAATCGATACCCTTAAGCGCCTTCATTCGGTTACCAAAGAGATGGAGATAGCTTACGATAAACTGGTTTTCGTTGTTAACCGTATGCGGCGTGATGAGCTCCCGCAGTCGGTTGAACAGCTTAAGCAGGAGACCGGCGCCGATATAGTTGTCGGGATCCCCGATAACGAAGAGCTTGCTGATTTTGGAGAAGATGGACGGGCACTTGCGGGTGTTCCTGAAGATAATATTGTTGTTCAGCGCATTGATCAGTTATTGAGTGATGCAGGGCTTTAGAACTTTTTTGAAAAGAAATGATGAGCGTCAGGAGAAGATGAAGATGGCAAAAGAACCGGTTAATCCTCAAGAACGTGTGACCGACAGAGCGTCGCATGAGATGCTTGGGAAGGCAATGGCTGAAGGTGTGGAGACATGTTTCACCCGTTTCGACAAACAGGGCCGGCAGTGTAAGTTCGGCGTTGAGGGTGTATGTTGCAAGATATGCCACATGGGACCATGCAAGGTAACACCCCGTTCTCCTCTTGGCGTATGTGGTGCTGATGCCGATACTATTGTTGCGCGTAACTTTCTGCGCGAGGTAGTGGGGGGCACCGCGGCTCATTCAGATCATGCCCGTCATTTGGTTCTGCGCCTGAAGGCAATAGGCGAGGGCAGGGGAGGCGATTACAAGATTGCCGATGAAAAGGCTCTTAAGCGCATTGCCGGGAAGTATGATGTCCCTACCGCAGATCGCAGCACTCAGGAGATAGCACTGGAGCTGGCCGAGGTGTTTATCGGCGAATTTACTTCGCAGGAAGAGGTGCTCAAGACGCTCAAACTGGCGCCTGAGAAGCAGCAGAAGATATGGGAAAAGATGTCAGTGCAGCCCAAGGGCATCGATCGTATGTGTGTTGAGTCGATGCACCGCACACATATGGGAGTCGACCACGACTACAAGAATCTGCTGAAGCAGGCCTTCAGAACTGCGATGGCAGATGGTTGGGGCGGCGCCAGAATTGGCTCAATGGTTTCGGATATCCTTTTCGGTACGCCAACTCCGATACGGAGTCAGGCGAACCTGGGCGTACTGGAGGAGAAATCGGTTAATGTTATTGTGCATGGTCATGAACCGGCCCTCTCCGATATGCTCGCAGCAGCCGCATCTGATCCGGAAGTGATTGAGTATGCAAAGGCGGCAGGTGCGGAGGGAGTCAACCTTGCGGGTCTTTGCTGTACTGCGAATGAGATCCTTATGCGACGCGGAGTGCCCGTGGCAGGTAACTTCCACCAGCAGGAGCTGGCCATTATCACCGGTGCGGTGGAGATGATGGTTGTGGATGTTCAGTGTGTTATGCCGAGCCTGCCTACTGTTGCCGCTCATTATCACACTGAGATTATTTCGACGACAGATATTGCCAAAACTATCGGTGCAACGCATATGCCTTTCGAGGCCGATAATGCATACGAATCGGCCAAGAATATGCTTAAACGCGCCACAGACCTTTTCAAAAAGCGCGATGCGACCAAGGTTGCTATCCCATCCGATAAGAATCCGCTGGTAGCCGGGTTCAGTGTAGAGGCAATCAAGTATATGCTCGGTGGCTCCTTCCGCCCATCCTTCCGTCCACTGAATGATGCTATTATGTCCGGCCGGATCTTTGGCGTTGTCGGCATAGTCGGTTGTAACAATCCCAAGACCGAGGCCGATTCATATATCAACACCCTGAGTGCTGAGCTTATAAAGCGTAATGTTCTGCTGCTTCAGACCGGATGTGCGGCACAGGCATCGGCTAAAACCGGGCGCATGACTCCGGAGACTGCTTATGAAATGGCGGGCGACAGTCTGCGCGAAGTATGTGAGACGGTTGGGATACCCCCGATTCTGCACATGGGTAGTTGTGTTGATAACGCACGTATCCTCGAGGCAGCCACTGAGCTCTGCTTTGAAGGCGGTCTGGGTGATGATATGAGCAAGCTGCCTGCAGTCGGTGTGGCGCCAGAGTGGATGAGTGAAAAGGCCATTACCATTGGCTGCTACTTTGTCGCTTCGGGGTGTGACGTGATTTTGGGGCTTCCGTTCCATACATCGGGTTCCGAGAATGTAAGCAACTTCCTGCAAAAGGAAACAACCGATATGTTCGGCGCCGCATTCCATGAGATACCTGACCCAATGGATGCCGTTGAAAAGATCATGGAAATACTTACCAATGCACGTGAAGGCCTTGGAATTAACAAGAAGGCAGAACGTAAACTTCTGGATATGAAAGATCGGAGAGAACTCAATGTCTAAATTAATCTGTACCAGCGCTATTGATGGTGCCGTTGAATGGGTGGCGAAAGCCGAGGCTATGCTCGACAAGGCTATTGCCGAAAAGGGGATAGAGTGCCCCGTGGCCCTGCCCGATACGGCTTATTATCTACCGGTTATATACTCCTTTACAGGAGAGAAAGTGGAGTCGCTTTCTGATATGCGCCGTGTTCTGAACCTTGCAAAGGAGTACCTGCCGCAGCGTCCTTCCGACGAGGTATGGCTTCCTTATCTCGGTAATACACTGGATGCCGGTGCCGCAGCCCTGTTTGCCTGTGAGATTATTGAGGCATGTAAATACATTGTCGGGCCGAACCCGGTGGATGGAATCTATCTTGGCGCGGCCAATGACGTTATAATGCGCGAACGCGGGGTAGAGTTTGTGGATGGCAGTGCTCCCGGATTTGCGGCTATAACAGGTTGTGCCCCCACGAATAAAATCGCTGTTCAGATTGCAAAGGATCTGCAGCAGAAGAATATTTATGTCTTTATGGGCGGTGGTGTTGATGGCAAAACCTTTGCCGATCAGCTCGAAGAGGAGGGTGTTCAGCTTGGTTGGGAAACCCGCCTTGTTCCCTTCGGCAGGGATGTCTCTTCTCTGATCTATGCGCTTGGCTTCGCCAACCGTGCCGCACTGGCTTTCGGCGGCGTTGCACCCGGAGATTTCGAGTCGAACCTACGCTACAATAAGGATCGTATCTTTGCGTTTGTTCTCGCGTTCGGTGAGGTTACTAACGATAAGTATGCCGCCGCCGCCGGTGCAATCAATTACGGATTCCCGGTTATTGCCGATACAGATATTCCGGAAATTCTGCCAACCGGTGTCTGTACTTACGAACACGTTGTAGCCAATGTTAAACCGGATGTTATGGTTGAACGGGCCCTGGAGATTCGTGGATGTAAGATTAAGATTACCGATGTCCCTGTACCGGTTGCATATGGTCCTGCATTCGGAGGTGAGCGCATCAGGAAGCAGGATGTGCATGCTGAATTCGGCGGAAACAAAAGCACCGCTTTCGAGTTTGTTACCTCTGTAGAGATGGACGATATAGTCGATGGAGAGATCGAGATCGTAGGACCCGATATCGATACCGTTGAAGAGGGCTCCTGCATGCCTTTGGCTATATGGGTTGAGGTCGCCGGCCGAAAGATGCAGTCAGATTTTGAACCTATCCTTGAACGCCAGATACACCATCTGGTTAATGGTGCCGAGGGTATATGGCATATGGGGCAGCGTGATATCGTTTGGACGCGTGTTTCGAAAACCGGGTTTAAGAACGGGTTGCGTCTGAAGCACTACGGCGAAATTATTCATGCAAAACTGCTTTCCGAATACCCGGCAATAGTGGACAAGGTTAAGGTTACTCTGGTTACCGACCCGGAGGAAGTCGATCGCCGTGTTGTGGTTGCCCGTAAGGTTTATGACGAGCGTAACCGCCGCCTGGAATCGATGACCGATGATTCTGTGGAAACATTCTACTCCTGCCTGTTGTGTCAGTCTTTTGCTCCGGATCACGTATGTATTATTACGCCTGAGCGACTGGGGCTGTGCGGTGCCTATAATTGGCTCGATGGTAAGGCTGCTTTCGAGATTGACGAGACAGGCCCGAACCAACCGGTTGAGAAGGGCGAGTGTCTTGATGAAGTACGTGGTATTTGGAAGGGAATTAACGATTACGTTTACTCCACAAGCCATAAGAGCGTGGAATCATTCTGTGCTTACTCAATTATGGATCGTCCCATGACGAGTTGCGGATGTTTTGAAGTAATCTGCGCGTATGTTCCCGAACTGAACGGCGTGATGGTTGTTAACCGCGAATTCCCCGGAGAAACCCCGGTTGGTATGACCTTCTCTTCGCTTGCAGGAAGTGTGGGTGGTGGACAGCAGACTCCCGGCTTCATGGGGTGCGGAAAGGTGTTCCTGACATCTCGCCAGTTCCTTGCTGCCGAAGGTGGCTTCCGTCGTCTGGCGTGGATGCCCAAGGAGCTTAAAGAATTGCTGAAAGAAGATCTCAACAAGAGATTCGATGAGCAGGGCGTTTCCGGGCTAATGGATCTGATCGCTGACGAAACTATTGCCTCAGAGGCATCTGAGATTCGCGCTTTTATGGACAAGGTAAGCCACCCTGCAGTATCTATGGAGGATATGGCTCTGTTTGCGGAGGCACCTGAAACAGAGGACGCGACTGTTGTGGCAGATGTCGCCGATGAGCCTGTTAAGGAAGCTGCAGCTTTGGCTGATGAAGCAGTGCCTGCACCTGTACTCGACGCCAATATGATTGAAAATATCAAGAAGGAGATCCTGGCGGAGGTTAAATCAACCATTACGCAGGAGGTCGTTCGTGATATTATAGCAAACTTGAGTTCTCAGTTCCTCGGCGAAACCGTGGCAGCACCTGTAAAGGATGAGATCATCGAGATCCCACCCGAAGAGATTGTTGTTTCGGGCCCTGCAGCTTCGGAACGCATCGGTGCGCTGACGACTGTCCCTATGAAAAAGGAGGGTACCGAGACCCCGATATGGGAAGTTAAGCTTGGTGCTACCAGGGATGAAGGCGGTACCCGTGGCATCTCCTACCGTATAGGCGGAGCATCCGCCATGCCGTTCCATTTGTGGGAGGGTGATATGCCTAATCCGCCTCTGGTGGCGATGGAGGTATTCGACGTTGTCAGCCCCAAGTATCCGCAGGTTCTGCGTGATATATATGGTGATCTGCTGGATAAACCGGCAGAGATGGCAAAGGTGCTTGTTGAGAAATATGGCGCCGATCTTATTAGTGTACGTCTAGACGGCACACACCCTGAGAAGGGCAATAAGAGTGCCGATGAGGCAGTCGCGCTTGTTAAACAGGTGCTGGAGGCCGTGGATGTTCCTCTGATAATTACCGGACAGAGTCATTTCGAGAAGAATAACGCGGTGTTGAAGGCTGTTGCCCAGGCATGTGAGGGAGAAAACCTTCTGCTGAACTGGGTCGAGCAGGACAACTACCGTACGATCGCCGGCGCAGCTATGGCTTACGGTCATACCCTTGTGTCGCAGAGCCCTATTGATGTGAACATTGGTAAACAGCTCAATATCCTTCTTACGAATATGGATCTTAAGCAGAAGCAGATAGTTATGGATCCGATGACAGGAGCCATTGGCTACGGCATTGAGTACACCTACTCGGTTATGGAACGTATTCGTCTCACCGCGCTCGGCGGCGATAAAATGCTGTGTGCTCCTATGATTT
>CAZAKU010000082.1:0-4610 GCA_964485765.1 uncultured Lentisphaerales bacterium | reverse complement strand
TTATCCGGGGCATCGGCGGGCCAGACACCCATTGTAGGAGTAACAATTGTGCAGGGAGTTTCGAGGCTTTCGAGATCCTCGGCCTCGTGCGACAATCCCGCCAAATTGGCATCGGTAGAGTAACGCTTTTTACCCCCGGGGAAGGCTTCTATGCCGAATTCACTCAGATACTCCACCATCTCGATACGTCCCGCAAAGCGGGTAAGAAGACTGGGATCACGCCACGGCGCGTATACCTGCATTTCGGGCGCAAGCACATTGGTATAGCGCTCGAAGCGCATCTGGTCGTTACCGCGACCGGTTGCACCATGCACCAGAACATCGCATCCGCGTGCCTGCATCGCCGGAATCAACCCCTCGCAGGTAACTGCTCGGGCGATGCCGGTGGAGTTCCAGTAACCGCCGTCATACATCGCCTGCGCCTTGAGCATCTGCATGCATGATTCAGCCATTGGCTGTTTCAGGTCTACAATTACTGTCTCAGCGCCGCAGGGAGCCATCTTGGTGATAACATCCGAGATATCCTCTTCATCCGGCTGCGCCAGGTCTGCACTGAAGCAGACAATATCGATACCGGACTCAACAAAAAGCTTGGCCACGGTTTTACTATCGAGCCCGCCCGAAACGCAAACACCGAGTTTGCGCCCTTTAAGTGCATCTAAAGTCAATGCCATGATGATACCTCTGTGCCTTACTCTTCCTCTTCGCCGAAGACTTCGTCGAGTGCATCACTGATCATATCCATGCCCTCTTCCAACTCGTCGTCGGTCACATTCAGTGGCGGCAGGAAACGAACAATATTCGGGCCGGCGCTCAGGGCCAGAAGACCCATCTCCGCAAGTGCTTCGACAACCGGTTTGGCCTCACCTTCAAGAACCATACCGATCATAAGTCCGCAGCCGCGCACATCGATGATCTGCTTATATTTTTCGGCAAACTGCTTAAGCCCCTCGACAAACAATACACCGCAGCGTTGGGCATGTTCCGGAAGTTTTTCCTCTTCCATAACACTGATACCGGCCAGAGCGGCTGCACAGCAAACGGGGTTACCGCCGAAGGTGGTGGCGTGGTTTCCGGGCTGGAATGTATCGGATATTTCCGGCTTCGCCACGATTGCTCCGATCGGAAGACCGCTTCCGAGACCCTTGGCCAGTGAAATCACATCGGGAACAATGTCAAAATTCTGATACCCGAACCACTTGCCGGTACGGCCCATACCGCACTGTACCTCGTCGCACATCAGCAGAATGCCCTCTTTGTCGCAGAGTGTACGTAATCCGGTCATAAATTCGGCATCGGCGGGAATAACTCCACCCTCGCCCTGTACAGCCTCTACGATAACGGCAGCGGTACGCTCATTGATGAGCGCCTTGACCGAGTCGAGATCATTAAAGGTCGCGTGCTGGAAGCCGGCCGGCATGGGATCGAACCCCTCCTGGATTTTGCTCTGTCCGGTTGCGGCCGCAGTTGCCAGGGTACGGCCGTGGAAGGAGCCCTCCATGGCGATAACCTCATAACGTCCCTTCTCGTGTCCCCACAAACGGGCCAGTTTAATCATGGCCTCATTAGCCTCAGCGCCGGAATTGCAGAAAAAGCATTTGCCGCCCAGAGAGAGCTCACTCAGCTTCTGTGCCAGAAGAGCCTGGTTTGTGGTGTAGAAGAGGTTCGAAACATGCATAAGAGTGCCTGCCTGTGCCTCGATAGCCTCTACCACTTTCGGGTGGCAATGGCCCACGTTACAAACCGCGATACCGGAGGTGAAGTCGAGATACGCCATATTATCCGCATCGAACACCTTTGTACCGTGACCGCGCACCAGCGTTGAGCCGGGTGCATACGTCGGCATTACATATTCATCAAACAATCCGCCAATATCCTGATTCTTACTCATCTGCTATAATCTCCGTTCCTACGCCTTTTTCTGTGAAAATCTCCAACAGCAACGCATGTGCGAGCCGTCCGTCTATCATATGCACTTTTCCAACACCAGCTTCGATCGCCTCGATCGCGCTCTCTACCTTAGGGAGCATTCCTCCGCTGATGACACCCTCTTCTATCAACTCTCCAATCTCACCGGTCCTCAACGAGGGGATAATCGTAACCGGACTTTCCGGATCGCGCAACAGTCCCGGCACATCGGAAACAAATGCCAGTTTACGCGCTTTGAGCGCTTTTGCCAGGGCTGCCGCCGCGACATCAGCGTTAATATTATGCAGCTGGCCCTCGGCATCGACACCCAGGGGGGTAATAACCGGCACCTTCCCGGCATCCAGCAGCTCCATCACCGGTGCGACATCTACATCACCCGGATCGCCAACAAATCCCCAATCGAGAGGTTCCCCTGTATCGGGGTCGTTCCCTTTCTTGCGCGCTACGTGAAAAATGCGATCGCCATGCAGGCTTTCGGCCAGAGCGCCCCAATCCTGCAGCATCCGCACTACCCTGGGGTTCACCTCTTCCTTAATCACCCTTTCAACTACGCCGATACTGCGCTCGCATGTCACCCGCAATCCGTGAAGAAAGCGCGAATCAATACCATCTCGCTCCATACCGCGTGAAATCGCCTTGCCGCCGCCATGAACAATCACCGGGCGCATCCCGGCACACTCCATGAAGGCGACATCCGCCAGGATGCTCTGCATGTTCTTCTGCACTTCCATGGCGCTGCCGCCAAACTTCACAACTACAATAGCATTGCGAAACTGCTGGATATACGGCAGTGCTTCAATAAGAACATCAGCTTTTTGGATCAACCGTTCCATTATGTTGTATACTCGGAGTTAATGCGGACATAATCCAGGGAGAAGTCGCAGGTTAGTACTGTCGATTCAGCATCCCCGAGCCCCATATCCACTGTAACCGTAAAATCATCCTGCTTCATAACAGCTTCAAGACGTGAGAGTGCCTCTGAATCGGCTACAGTGCCGCGGGAGTAAGCCACTTCATCGTCGAAGCGTATCTCGGTGAGCGATTCATCCATCTGCGCACCTGAGTATCCGACAGCAGCTATCACCCTCCCCCAATTGGGGTCTTCGCCGTAGCAGGCGGTCTTAAACAGAGAGGAATTGGCAATCGCCCGTGCGACCTTCTCAGCATCGTCGGCATCCGCCGCGCCGCATATATTGACGGTGACAACCTTGGTCGCACCTTCGCCATCCTTCACCATCATACGTGCCAGCTCCATACAGAGCTCACGTACCGCATCGGCAAAGGTATCCCAGCGTGCATCTCCCGGAGCCAGCGAAACACCCGAGGCACCATTGGCCAGCATAAGCAGGGCATCGTTTGTGCTCTGGTCGCCATCCACAGTAATCCGGTTAAAACTTGCATTCGCCACAGACTTCAGCAGGGCTGAAAGGTCATCTGCGGCCACTTCGGCATCGGTTGTAAGGAAGGCCAGCATCGTCGCCATATTCGGCTCGATCATTCCGGAGCCTTTGGACATTCCGCCGATAACAACCCGCTGATCGCCAAAATTGATCTCCCGGGCAGTCGATTTAGGCACGGTATCCGTGGTCATAATCGCTTCAGCGGCGTCGGCGCCGCCTACCTCAGACAGGGTCGCGGCCGCAGCTGTAATGCCTGACTCAACACGATCCATAGGCAGGTTCACCCCGATAACACCCGTCGAGCAGAGCAGCACCTGCGATTCCGGCAGACCCAAAGCTTGCGCGGCACAGGCTGCCATCCTAACGGCATTGCGCATCCCGATCTCACCGGTACAGGCATTGGCATTGCCGCTGTTCACCAGAATTGCCCGCGCCAAGCCACCAGCCACCCGCTCACGATCCAGATGCACTGGTGCCGCCTGAACACGGTTTGTGGTGAAAACTCCGGCAACCGAAGCATCGCTCTTCGACAAAATTAGTGCGACATCCTTTTCAGGAGAATCGGGTGACTTTATACCCGCAGCCACACCACAGGCCTCAAAGCCCTGCGGTGCTGTTACGCCACCATCTATTGTCTGCCATTTACCCATTCTTCTCTACCGTTGTTCGAAGCGCTTGTTTTCCTTTAAAGAGCAAAGCGATAAGTATCACCCTAAAAACGGGTTAAAGTCGATAAAAAAAGGGTTGCTGTTGACATACCTTGGGTCAATCGATACCGTCCGGGAACGATGCTGGCCGTAACATACACCCAAATACCGTCAAGTGTAGAGGGGCATGGCCGCAAAAAGGCGGAAAACACGCAAAACAAGAGGAGCTGGGATGACAGAAAAAGAAGTTTTTGAGTTGTGTGATGTTGTGCGGGAAGCTGCATTTTCTCTTCATTGCTACCTACATCACGGGCATTTCGAAAAAGTATATGAAAATGGATTGGTGAATCGGCTTCGTAAAAAGGGCCTCAAAGTTGAGCAGCAAAAGGCTATTCGAGTGCGGGATGAAGACGGGGCCGTACTGGGTGATTACTTTGCTGATCTCTTCATCGAAGATGTTTTGGTAGTGGAGATAAAAGCTTGCAGGGCAATTGCTCCTGAGCATACGGCTCAATTGCTTGGTTACTTGCGAGGCAGCCGCAAGGAACATGGCTTGCTCATCAATATGGGCGCGCCCAAATTGTGGGTCAAAAAATACGTCTTGTCTCAAAGGTGATCGGTGACTTCTCTGCAG